>NZ_JBKFPH010000001.1:0-277601 GCF_046567715.1 Salmonella sp. 741265116_PST
GGTGTTTTTAGAACACGTTATATGTGGACCTGACTCCACATATAACGAATCCCCGTCCGCCAAATAACAATTTTTCGTGATAACCCTCACAAAAACAAAGCGATTTTTTATGGGGGCCTTCGTGGGGGCGCTGTTTACGAGAAATACCAACAAAACTAATAACAAACAACGTGTTAATCGTGGATATGATTCCGAGTCCGGCACCACTATTCAAAGCCGGTTGGTCAGATTTGCAAGATGCAATCCTGACGGACACGAAGGCGAGCCAGTAAAAACACGATGTAACGCTGTTACTTGTGGTTGAAAAAAGGCTCTTGGAAAACAGACTTGTTGGAGCAAGTCTGTTTTTTCGTGCGTGATCTTTACAGATATTTGTTGTTAATGTCAAATTGTGTCAGCGACACATTCATCAGGCCGCTACATCAACTCCGTTTCCAGTATATCCCGCAGGCTATCAACACTTTCATCAATGTATTCCAGCGTCGATGTGATGCTGACATGGCCCAGCAGTTTCTTCACCGCGTACAAATTACGTTCAGGTGATTTCATCATATGGGTTGCCACCGTATGCCGGAACCGGTGCGGTGTGATCGTGAACTTACACTCCCGGGATAAGCGCCGGAAGAATGCCCGCATGAGTCACTGAACAATATGACTCCGGCTGAATTTATCCGAAGTCTCCGGAAAGACGAAGATCTCTGATTTAGCACTGTACTGAATTTGGGCCAGGGTCATCAATTTGGCCGGGATCTCAAAAAAAGCATGGGACTAAAGTGGGTCTATTTACAGTTCCACAGGACTATCTTGCAGGAGTTTTATCAGGTGACGTTCCGCAAAAAGTTATATGGTGATCTTGAAGCATTACAATCGGATCTTGATGAATGGCTGGCTCACTATAATAATGAGCGAACCCATCAGGGAAAAATGTGCTGCGGCCGGACGCCGATGGAAACGTTACTTGATGGAAAGCGCATCTGGGCTGAGAAAAATTTAAACCAGATGTAATCTGACAGATACCTGTATAAATAACCGGTAACTGTCAGATCAGGTCTGAGCTAATACTATGATCTTGCGTTCGATCTCGTCGGACAGCGTAGTCTGATGTTTCTTCACCTGTTGTGGCTCAAAAGTGCCGTTACGATCGCGCGGGGTTGTCAGTTCGAAGTTGCCTGTCGGGGCCTTAATGGTCTTTTTACCGGAACCATTTTTACGGTTCGCTTCCACATCCTGAGCCAGATGAGAGTCAGGCTCAGCAGACAGAGCCGCTTAGGTTAACTTATTGATTAATAGCTCTAAAATACCATCATTGCCCGTTAATGCCTGACCGGACTGGAGGGCTTTAAGTGCTTTGTCGAAATCGAAGGGCTGGGACATGTGTCATTCCTTTTTGATTGTATATTACTGGAATGACACAGAATTCCTAACACTATCTTCTTTTCTGCATTACTAGCGCCATCTACCGTTAGAGTAGGCTATCTCCAGTCTTAACGGTTCAGACTCATCCTGTAACATCGCTTCCAAAGACAACGCCAGCGTCTGATGATGGGCATCTTTTACACTGACTTTCAGCATGTTGATGCTCGGTTCATAACGTAAAATAGCAGCGCGAAGCTCACGGCAAAACCAGTTGAGAACCCGTTTGTCACCCACATTCACCTCGTGCCATTCCGGCATACCCCGAGTGAGCAGCGGCGGTAATGTCTCGCCACCTGCCACAGCGCAAGAGTTGAATAAACACATTAACTTGCGGCGTACCAATTCATGTGGGCTTATCCCCTCAACCAAGAGCCTGTCGAATAGCGCGACCGGAATGGTTGGCGTCATCATCATTTCCCTATCTGGTCCATCGCCAGATCCCATACTGACGTTCTGGACTCCTGTTGAGCGCCGTCTGATTTCTCGGCAGTGATTTGCCATTCGATTTTCGTGAAGTTCAGCGACATCGTTTCCACTGGCTTACCGCCGGCGCCGCCGCTAACACTGAGTTGTGATATCAGCGCGTTTGTCAGGGTATAAACGATAAGCGACCGCATTTTGCCGTCGTCATTACGGCACAACGTCAGCACCGCTGTTCTAATTAGCCTCCCGCTACAGCAGTACTCATTGAGCACAGGCGTGGCGAGGTCGACAAATTTGGTGAGCGACATTTCACCAACATGCGTGCGCCCGGAAGTCCGCTCAGTGAGGCTAACATCGTTATTTACCTGCATTGCCACATTGTGGCTATAAGACATGATCTCTATCTGATCTTCAAAGCCTTCAACCTGGCTTTCGCCTTTGATATTGTCGAGCTTTAAAAAAATCACATCCATGATTTATCTCCTTGTTGATCAGGTGGCAGTTCAACAGCCAGACGAATACCGGCGGCCAACGCTTGTGACTCTTATTAAAAGCGCAACTACCAAAAATACAGCGTGAAAAGCGCCAGGTTTGCAGGGATTTTGCCAACGTTTACCCGCGTCTGATGAACGTTATTCGGCTGGTTGCAATGCAATAGAGGGTTTTGGCCCGCTGTGGCCAAATACAATTGAGGTTATACTGAACGCTCTCTGCCATATTCAATCCCTTTTATCGCAAAGTATCCCTGGTGCCGGTATCACAGCGTCATCATTCAAAAATTGACATTTCAGAATAATAGTCAGCTATATATAAAAAACACATCAAAAAGCAAATATCAACTTAATTTTTACTTATTTAATAAAAATATACAAATTGATTTACATCAATTAACACACACAAAAACATTAAAAATCAAAGCTTTAAATAAAAATTAATCACTATGGAAATTTTATTTTTCTTAATACTCACATTATAAATGTTATTTGCTTATTTTCCTGTGAACACAAAAAATGATTTAAATCAAAAAACAAACTATTCTTGTTGATTAACGTTTTGACCGAAATAAAAAAGATTTTATACGTCCCGGGATAGTCTCCCTTTCTGATGGACAATATGCATTAACGAGCGGGCAAACAGGTAACTTCTGCCCGGGTAATCCGTTACCCGACTGATATTAACATTGTCATGAGGTGATATCATTTGCCTGGCCAGCCATAATCATCCGGAACCGGCGCTACGCCACGAACATCAGGACGGAGCATTTTTTGTCGATCCTCTTCGTCATCCACCCAGACACTGGCTATCTCTTCACAGGTTGCAAACCATACGCCATCATGCCCTTTAATATGTTCAATCAAACGTGACAACATCATCATATGATGCCCATGACCGATTATCTGCGGATGAAGGGCCATCGCATATAAGCCGTTTTCCTGATGGTTATAAGCATAGGTAAAAATATCCTTCCAGCGTCGCAGAACACCGTCAGTATCGCTCATCCCCTCCTGGTTGCCGGTATACGCCAGTGCGGGAAAATCATCCAGATACCAGCTAACAGGAATTTCCAGAATCGCGCTGGCCGGGCCTGCGATATTTCCCGTCTCCCAATTCACCTGCCAACGTTGAGGATGGTAAGGCACAAGATCTCTCGCCATCAGGCTACTGTCATAGAGAAAACCGGCTTCCTCCAGAAGATCCAGCGTATTCTCGCTATAATCCCAATAGGGAGAACGGTATCCCACAGGACGTATGCCGAAATGTCTTTTATAACAGGCGAACGCCAGATCCATAAGTCGGCGTTCTGTATCACGATTCACCAGCGTCGGGTTTTCATGATAGTAGCCATGGTGAGCGATTTCATGCCCGGCATCAAAAATCGCTTTACTGATTTCCGGGAAGGTGTCTACAGTGTGTCCGGGAATAAAAAAGGTGGTTTTGATATTATTTTCTTTGAACAATTTCAGAAGCCTTGGTACGCCAACTTGTGCACCAAACTCTCCTCGTGACATAAAGGATGGCGATGGTCGATTAAATCCGCCCAGCCATAAAGACTGAGCATCTACATCAACACCAAGATTGACCGCAATCTTTTTACCCTCAGGTAAATTTAAATATCCCATAACGACCTCCAGTTAATACATAGAAGGGACACATTCTGTTATTTAATGTGTGATGGCCAGATATTATATATGCCTGTTTTTCTGCGTCTGTCCTTGAACGTTGTTGCTGCTCCCCCAAGTCTATTTTCATATAGAACATCGAGGTTAATTTCTCCTGAAATGACATCCTCTTGATTGACATGCGCCTCTGCAATAATACCTTGTGGATTGTTCCACACGACATCACAGGGGCTTAAAATTGAACTTCGGGCCCAGCAGCCAGGCAGTGGTCCACCCGGGTTTCCGCCCAGGCAACAGTGAACAAGATAAATTTGATTTTCAATACAACGTGCGTGGCAACAATGCCTGACTCGCCAAAATCCCTGTTCAGTAAACGTAGCGGAAGGCGTTAAAATTAACTCCACACCCTGTTCCGCCAGCGTCGCGGCACACTCCGGTATTTCTGCTTCATAACAAATATTAAAACCTACTTTTGCAAATGGCAGTTGAAAAACAGCCATTTTATCGCCTTCCTGAGTATACCAACCCCGTTCAGCCGGGAAAATATGCGTCTTACTGTGAGCATAATGTTCGCCATCGGGTCCCCATATATGCGCAACATTCTCATAGCGATCTGCTCCGGTCTGCTCCAGATGAGAGCCAGCAATAATGAACTGTCCTCTTTCTTTCGCTTCCTGTTGAAAAAGCTGCTTATAGGCATCCGTGAACTGATCAATTAAAGTAAGGTGTGAAATGGGTCTTTCTTGCCATTTTTTCAATAGGGTAAATAGCTCAATGGTAAATAGCTCCGGGAAGATAACGACATCAGCCCCCTGACTTTTATTAAGAAGTATTCTTACCTTTGTTATGAAATCTTCAAAAGTGTTTATTTCAGTAACAATATACTGACAGGCTGAAACAGTAAAATTACGTGACATCGTGATATCCCCGGCATGAAATTTAAACTCCAATTAACGTATAGTGTATGGAGCATATTATATAGTGGGCATTACTACATCAGGTTATTTTTTGTGAGGCTGCGCAAAATATATGAGAAAAAGAGTAGAAGCATTTAACCTTTATTTACATAAAGGGAATTTTATCGATGATCGTAGCGAGGCAGAGAGTCGATAAAAATCCTGGCGAAAAACAATAACTCTTACCACAATATTATTTTCAGCATCTGAAAATAATCAGGCAAACTAAAGGATAACGCGCTGGTATAAAACCAACGCGTATTTTTACCGATAAGGGTGATGAAGACGGCCACCCGAAGGTGGCCGTTAGAGGCCAGTAGCGCTTCGCTTATCAGGCCTGTGAAACCGAGACAGCTTTAGCGGTGAGACGCCAGCGGCTGCTCCGTCATTGGCGGGTGGTGCTTTTCTGGATCTTTAATCAGTACCCACAGGATGATGGCACCGATAATATCGAACAGACTGAGTGCAATGAAGAACGGGCCGTAACCGATAATAGCGACCAACGCCCCCATAAACAGGTTGAAGCTTAACTGTCCCATCCATGCCGCAGATCCTGCCAGACCGGCAACCGTCGCGACCTCATTTTTCTTGAACAGGTCAGCGCTCATGGTAATCACGACGGTAGACAGCGTCTGGTGCGCAAAACCGCCAATACTCATCAATGCAATGGCGACATACGGATTAGTCGTAATGCTGACAAAACCGATCGAAATCATCAAAACAGCGCCGATGGTAAAGCTACAACGACGCGCATTGATCGTGGTCATGTGCATCTTTTCCATGAAGAACTTCGCCAGGAAACCGCCTGCAACGCAGCCAAAGTCCGCCGCCAGGAACGGCAGCCAGGCAAACATGGCGATCTCTTTTAACGGCAGATGCATCACGTTAATCAGATACAGCGGCATCCAGAAACTCAGCGTTCCCCATGCCGGGTCAGCCAGAAAACGGGTTATCGCCAACGCCCAGAAGTTACGCTTTTTAACGATCTCTTTAACGGCCGGTTTTTTGTTATCGTCCTGGAGATAGCTTTCCTGGCCGTCTTCGATATAACGCAGCTCTTTGTGGGTGATCCACGGGTGTTTATTTGGCGAGTTATAAATCAGGAACCAGGTGATGGCGAACAGCACGCCGATCCCACCGGTAATCACAAACGCCATTTCAGTACCGATGCCGCTATCAGCAAAAGTCAGCATCGCCCAGACCACCAGCGGCGGCGCCAGCATCGCGCCAATTGAAGTACCGATATTAAACAGTCCCCCCGCAATACCGCGTTCTTTCGTCGGGAACCATTCGGCGCTGGCTTTAATCCCGGCCGGAATCGCTGACGCTTCGGTTAGCCCCATCAGACCACGCAGAAATGCCAGGCTTATCCAGCCGCCGGCCAGCGCGTGCGCCATGTTGATCAGCGACCACAACAAGGCAAAAATAAAGAAGCCGATTTTCAGTCCGATGACATCCATCAAATAGCCGGTGATCGGCTGCGCAATGGTGTAACAAAGCTGGAAGGCGCTCACCACCCAGGAATATTGTTGCTCATCAAAATGGAGTTCTTTCATCATCGCTGGCGCCGCAACGCTAAGCGAGCTACGGGACAGGTAGTTTACGATGGTCCCTACGCAGACCAGGCCGATAATCCACCATCTTAATTTTGTCATCTTCATGATAAAGCCTCGTTAAAAAACATTAGCTCCGCGCCGTCTGACCTGTAGCGGGAAAACTGAAATCACAAAATTGGTTGACCAATCAATATTTTCTCACCGGACCGGTCAAAATCTGGCGGCAACTCCCGCCCTTAATATTTTGAAATAAATACATCAACTCATTTCAAGTTGAATGGTGAATGCTTTTCATCCAGCAAAAATTGACGCAGATCAAATAATTAAAATTGGCAGACCGTGAATGATGATATTTGTGATTTGGTTAGCCAATTTAAACAGCAAGGTTGACATGAGAAAAATTTTGGTTGAATTTAGGGGGCAGAACGGGTTTACAAAGCACGTTTCGAAGTTGGCTGGCAATGGGTCAACCACGAAGACGTTATCGCAAGAAGAGGAAACGAGATATGAAACAAACCTGGCGCTGGTACGGACCTAACGACCCGGTAACGCTGTCAGATGTACGCCAGGCTGGCGCAACCGGCGTGGTAACGGCGTTACACCATATCCCGAATGGAGAAATTTGGTCGGTAGACGAGATCCAGAAACGTAAAGCTATCGTTGAAGAGGCGGGTCTGGAGTGGTCTGTGGTAGAGAGCGTACCTATCCACGAAGATATCAAAACCCACACCGGTCAGTACGATTTATGGATCAAAAACTACCAGCAAACGCTGCGTAACCTGGCGCAATGCGGTATCTATACGGTTTGCTATAACTTTATGCCGGTGCTGGACTGGACACGTACGGATCTGGAATACGTATTACCGGATGGTTCAAAAGCGCTGCGTTTTGACCAGATTGAATTCGCCGCGTTCGAACTGCACATCCTGAAGCGTCCGGGAGCAGAAGCCGACTATACGGCAGAAGAGATTGCTCAGGCAGAGCGGCGTTTCGCCACCATGAGCGAGGAAGACAAAGCACGTCTGACCCGCAACATTATTGCCGGTTTACCTGGCGCGGAAGAAGGCTATACGCTGGATCAGTTCCGTCAACACCTGGCGACGTATAAAGATATCGATAAAGCAAAACTGCGTGAACATTTTGCCTATTTCCTGAAAGCCATTATTCCGGTTGCCGACGAGGTTGGCGTGCGTATGGCCGTTCACCCTGACGATCCGCCGCGCCCTATTCTCGGCCTGCCGCGCATTGTCTCTACCATTGAAGATATGCAATGGATGGTGGAAACCGTTAATAGCATGGCGAACGGCTTCACCATGTGTACCGGATCTTACGGCGTGCGCGCCGACAACGATCTGGTTGATATGATCAAGCAATTTGGTCCGCGCATCTACTTTACGCATCTGCGCTCTACGCTGCGCGAAGAGAATCCGAAGACCTTCCACGAGGCCGCCCATTTGCACGGCGATGTGGATATGTATGAAGTCGTTAAAGCGATTGTGGAAGAAGAGCACCGTCGTAAAGCCGAAGGTAGCGACGATCTGATCCCGATGCGCCCGGACCACGGTCATCAGATGCTGGACGATCTGAAGAAGAAAACGAATCCGGGTTATTCCGCCATTGGCCGTCTGAAAGGGCTTGCGGAAGTCCGCGGCGTCGAACTGGCTATCCAGCGCGCTTTCTTTAGCAAATAACCTTCTTTCGCATGGCGCGACGCGTCATGCGATTTCCCCTACTCAATGCAATAGCAACATGCCTCGCCCCGGAGATCGCGGGCGAAGACGTCGAATGACAGGAGTTTGCAATGGAACAGAATATCGCCACCGCCCAGGTTTCCGTCGCCCGCCCAAACTGGGACAAATCACGTCTGGTATCCCGTATTGTGCATCTGGGCTGCGGGGCGTTTCACCGCGCGCACCAGGCGCTCTTTACCCATCATTTACTGGAAAAGAGCGACAGCGACTGGGGCATTTGTGAAGTGAACCTGATGCCGGGTAACGACGCGCGGCTGATCGCGAACCTGAAAGCGCAAAATCTGCTGTACACCGTTGCAGAACGCGGCGCAGAAAGCACCGAACTGAAAATTATCGGTTCAATGAAAGAAGCGCTGTACCCTGAATTCGACGGCCATGCAGGGATTCTGGCGGCAATGGCGCGCCCGGAAACCGCCATCGTCTCCTTAACCGTGACCGAAAAAGGCTACTGCACCGACCCCGCCAGCGGCGAGCTTGATGTCAATAACCCGCTGATCCAAAACGATCTTGCCCATCCACAGCAGCCTAAATCCGCCATTGGCTATATTGTCGAAGCGCTAAACATGCGCCGGGAGCAAGGACTGAAAGCTTTTACCGTGCTGTCGTGCGATAACGTGCGCGAGAATGGTCACGTCGCGAAGGCTGCCGTCCTCGGTCTGGCGAAAGCTCGCGATGCCGCCCTCGCCGCATGGATTGCCGACAATGTGACCTTCCCCTGCACCATGGTTGACCGCATTGTTCCGGCAGCGACCGAAGAGACGCTACAGCTGGTTGCCGACCAGTTAGGGGTTTATGATCCTTGCGCTATCGCCTGCGAACCCTTCCGCCAGTGGGTCATCGAAGATAACTTTGTGAATGGTCGCCCGGACTGGGACACCGTCGGCGCGCAATTCGTTGCAGACGTCGTACCGTTTGAAATGATGAAGCTGCGTATGCTTAACGGCAGTCACTCTTTCCTCGCCTATCTGGGTTATCTCGGCGGGTATGACACTATCGCCGATACCATGACCAACCCGGCATACCGTCGCGCGGCGCTGGCGCTGATGCTTGATGAACAAGCGCCGACGTTGTCAATGCCGGAAGGCACCGATCTGGAAGGGTATGCGAATTTGTTGATCGCGCGTTTCACTAACCCCTCGTTGAAACATCGCACCTGGCAGATCGCGATGGATGGCAGTCAGAAACTGCCGCAGCGTCTGTTGGACCCGGTACGTCTGCACTTGCAACAGGGCGATGACTATCGCCGCCTGACGCTGGGCGTCGCCGGATGGATGCGTTACGTCGGCGGTATCGATGAACAAGGTAAAACCATTGATGTCGTCGATCCGCTGCTCGCGCAGTATCAGGCGATTCATCAGCAATATCAGACGCCGGAAGAACGCGTTCGCGGGCTACTGGCCATCGAGTCTATCTTTGGCAGCGACCTGCCGAAGAACCACGAATTTGTGCAAGCCGTTACCGACGCTTACCAACAGCTATTGCAGAACGGCGCGAAAGCCACGGTAGAAGCGCTGGCTAAGTAAGGAGATAAATCATGGCTACGTTTATGACTGAAGATTTTCTACTTAAAAACGACATTGCCCGCACGCTGTACCATAAATACGCCGCGCCCATGCCGATTTATGACTTCCACTGCCATTTAAGTCCGCAGGAAATCGCCGACGATCGCCGTTTCGATAACCTCGGTCAGATCTGGCTGGAAGGCGACCACTATAAATGGCGAGCGCTACGAAGCGCAGGCGTGGATGAGTCGTTGATCACCGGCAAAGAGACCAGCGATTATGAAAAATATATGGCCTGGGCCAATACCGTACCAAAAACGCTGGGTAATCCGCTGTATCACTGGACGCACCTTGAACTACGCCGTCCATTTGGCATTACAGGTACGCTGTTCGGACCGGATACCGCAGAAAGTATCTGGACGCAGTGTAATGAGAAACTGGCGACGCCGGCCTTTTCCGCGCGCGGTATTATGCAGCAGATGAATGTGCGGATGGTCGGAACCACCGACGACCCGATAGATTCTCTGGAATATCACCGCCAGATAGCCGCCGACGACAGCATTGATATTGAAGTCGCGCCAAGCTGGCGCCCCGACAAAGTTTTCAAAATCGAACTGGACGGCTTTGTCGATTACCTGGGGAAACTGGAAGCGGCGGCAGATGTCAGCATTACCCGTTTCGACGATTTACGTCAGGCGCTCACTCGCCGTCTCGACCATTTCGCCGCCTGCGGCTGCCGCGCGTCGGATCATGGCATTGAAACGCTGCGATTTGCACCGGTGCCCGACGACGCGCAGCTTGACGCCATTCTGGGCAAACGTCTGGCTGGCGAAACGTTGAGCGAACTTGAGATCGCCCAGTTTACCACGGCGGTGCTGGTCTGGCTGGGCCGTCAGTACGCCGCGCGCGGCTGGGTGATGCAGCTACATATTGGCGCGATCCGCAACAATAATAGCCGTATGTTCCGCCTGCTGGGGCCGGATACTGGCTTTGACTCCATTGGCGATAATAACATTAGCTGGGCGCTCTCCCGTTTGCTCGACAGTATGGATGTGACCAATGAACTGCCCAAGACTATCCTCTATTGCCTGAACCCACGTGATAACGAAGTCCTGGCGACCATGATCGGTAACTTCCAGGGGCCGGGAATTGCCGGAAAAGTGCAGTTTGGTTCCGGCTGGTGGTTTAACGATCAGAAAGACGGGATGCTGCGCCAACTGGAGCAACTGTCGCAAATGGGACTGTTAAGTCAGTTTGTCGGGATGCTGACCGACTCCCGCAGTTTCCTTTCTTATACGCGACATGAATATTTCCGTCGTATTCTCTGTAACCTGCTGGGACAGTGGGCGCAGGACGGAGAGATTCCTGATGATGAAGCGATGCTAAGCCGTATGGTTCAGGATATCTGCTTCAATAATGCCCAGCGTTATTTCACGATTAAATAATCGCTATTAATCTGTGAGCACAGGTCTCAGGTATTTCGAGGGGCAGGAAGGCGGTAAGAGAGTGAGAAATTTAGCAGTAACGCACTTTTCCAGCCAAAGTCTGGCCGCCGATAAAAAGCAAAGAGGTTGCTAATTAATCCCGAATCACTTACTAAGGTAAGTGATTCGGGTAAACAAACACAGCCATCTTCTGCGTCAT
Organism: Salmonella sp. 741265116_PST; assembly: GCF_046567715.1. Lineage (NCBI taxonomy): Bacteria > Pseudomonadati > Pseudomonadota > Gammaproteobacteria > Enterobacterales > Enterobacteriaceae > Salmonella > Salmonella sp. 741265116_PST. The sequence continues at coordinate 11,369 of NZ_JBKFPH010000001.1, forward strand.
GCTTTTTTTCTCTGTCCGGAATAACTCCAGTGCAGAAAGTGTGATACATCAGTCCTGTTGATGATGGCTCCTGTTGGTTATACGGTAATAACTTATGACTTCACAGTGTGGTTTCTTTTAACAAATCGACAGCCAGCATTTCCAGCTGGTTAACCACCTCATTACTGGATCGCTCCATTCTGTCGAGTTCTTGCGACATCGCATTCATATCGCCTGCGGCAAAATAGTTCAGCGCAGAGTGACCAGCGGTATGCACCTCTTTATGCGGCGCTTCCAGACTACGGAAACTGTAGTAATTGCTAAACTGCTGCCCTTCAAAACCGTAGTACCATTTCCCCAGCCGACACTGATCGTGCATCGTTATTTTACTGTTTATGTCTTTATTTAAGAGTAATTTGTAGACTTCCATTTTCCAGATAACATGGTCAACTTTGACAATATTCAAAAACTGCACCGTAGAGATGTACTGCATGACCGATTTCATGCTCAGCGATTTATCGATGACGATGCCAATAGACTCCACAATTTGATTTATGTTAGTCGTAATATTATCAATAACCGGCTGTTGGTTATCCAGCACCTCACTCACTCTGGCCGTATTATCTTTGATTACAGAGGTTAACGTACTGACGCTTTTCGAACTGTGTTTAACATCTTCGGACAGGTTTTTCACTTCTTTCGAAATAACGCTAAAACCACGCCCGGCATCCCCTACGCGCGCGGCCTCGATCGCGGAGTTAATCGCTATCAAATTGGTCTGGTTAGCGATCTTCTGTATCTCTTTAATACACGCATTAATTTGCGTTAAGGAGGTGTTTAAGTCGCCCATACGACAGCCAATATCCGATGAAGTCGTGCCAATTTCGGTGATAAATTCCACGAGCGATTTTAATGAACTTCTGGCTTTATCATTCTGTTCGTTAAGTTCATTAATGCGTTCTTTTTCAATGTTTAGCTGCTCACAGGACTTAATGATGGCATTACGAATGATATCGATCGTCGAGATCCCCATCAGAATTTTTTGACACAGTATCCGCTCATAAGGCTCAGGAGTATCCACCACCACGTCAGACGCATTAGCGCCAGATTCTGCTGGCGGCGGTATTTTTACAACATTATTATTCCAGTGGCGCAAGCCTAATACTTTTTTAAACATATACCATTCTCCTTATTATATGTGGACATCCTGATCTATGCCTGGATAAAGTATTATCAACTCATGCTAACATAATGAAAAATCGGCTGTCATCTGCCATAACCATACGCTCACCAGAATAAGACAAAACGTCCACCAAACTTAAATAATTACAAAGTAAACTATTCAACAATACCATTAATAGTCATAATGGAAGTCGCTTTGCTTTATACGGAAATATTATTTACAAGGCTGACAATAATAGCTGAATAATAATTAACCGCATTTACTTAGGTGTATCTATATCTCGGCCCGAAGATTGCAGACAGGGTTTAAACGCAAACTTTTGCAATAGAAAAATAACCTAACGTAAACTTTTTATATGACCAATCATATCATTTGGACTCATCAATATATTATGCTGTCCGTTTACCAGCCAAACAGGCATGACCTAAATCCAAAGGGATAGGGGCGGCGTAACCAGCCGCAAAAAGTATCGATTAGTCGAAAATCAGGAAACGGATGCGCCAACGCGGCGAGCGTCACCGCCTGCGTCAGAAAAGTTAAGAATAATTTTTGATATTATTTCTCATATGTTACCAGTAAATGACAGGCTGACAGCCGTTCGCTGGTAAACACAACAGGCGGGATATCGGTACCAACGCCGATATCCCGACGAGAATGACCCCGTTACGCTTTGATGACGATTAACGGTTCAATATCGCTCTCTTTTTTAATGACTAATGAATCATCACCGCGCAGGCACGTACCGCCGTAGTTACCGCCCACGGTAAACGTACAGACCTGAATATACTTCCCGGCGACCTTCGGCAGGCACCACAACTGCTGATAGATATTTTTCTGCGTGGCGAACTTGCCGCTGGTTTTATCCAGGAGCTCTTCCTGATGACTCACCAAATCAATATTACTACCGCAACGTCCGGCAATCGGTTTTACCGCATAGCCGGTCTGCACCAGCTCATCGTTAACGGTAAAATCCGTGTCGAGCAAATAGCGATGATGCGGGAAGAGCGACCACAGGATGGGCAGGATCGCTTTGTTACCCGGGATCACCGTCCACAGCGGTTCAAACACCAACACTTCCGGGCGCAGTAATACATCAATCAGCCGGACTTCATTTTCCGGGTGCCCGGTACGAATAGGCACTGCGGCATACTCCGTCTCGCTGACTTCGCGTATCTGCTCTATCGCCGTTTCCCACGCCCAGGTTTTCCAGACACAATTCACCAGCCGTCCGTCGCCATCGATCAACTGCCCGGCGTCATCCCAGCGCAATTCGCCCAGCCCGCGGAGAATTTTGCTCGCGAAACCGGCCTGATGCAGCGCCTGCTGCATAAACTGCGCGTGATAGTCCTCCTCGATATCATCATCCTGCATGATATGGACGAAAGGACGCGCTTTACTGTGTTTCCAGGCGCCTGCCAGCTCGTTAATTAAGCCCTCCGCCGGGTTATGCCCTTTACCGGTATAGCCCTGCTCAGCCCATTTTTCGAGAATTAATCCCGCTTCGGTATGGCATGATGCGGAATCGGCATTGTATTCATAGACTTTCAGCCCGCGTTCATCCATGCAGAAATCCATACGACCGGTGATCATATGGTGACGACGGCGCTGCCAGGAGAGGCGCAGACGCGGCCAAAGAATTTTGGGGATATCGAATAGCGCCAGCAGATTATCGTCTTTTAAAACTTTGTCCGTGGCGTGCAGGTACATCAAATGCAACTCATTGGTCGCTTTGATAAGCTCCTGTTCAGCGCTCTCAGTGATGGTAAAATACTGGTACGGGTCCTGATTGATAACGTGTCCGTTCGCCTGTACATAGGCTTTTTGTAACGGATCGCGCTCATCCAGCCACTGACCGTCAAACTGACCTTTCTCTGGCAGTCTTGCGCCGCGAATCGCCAGCGACTGATTCGCGATGTCAGGCTGTGACAAACTGTATTGCGTGTCGTCGGTCTGGATCATCCAGCCTAAAATCGTCGTGTCATCAAAGGTGTCGCGCAGGGTGTAACACCCGTTTTCTACGACCATTTCCAGTTCGCGAGTCCACTGCTGCCCTGGCGGCAATGGCGTGTGGATAACGTTTTGCTCAGCAATACGAATTTTGTTATCCAGGAGCTGGGTGATAATCGCGACGTGCCCGGTTTCGTTAAACTCGCCACCCTTTTGCCAGATGAGCAGCGCCCCGGCCTCCGGCGCGCGCGGCGAACCGTTCGGGAAGGCCTGCAAAGGCAAAATATTGTCATTCACGACCTCGCGCAGAAAACGCAGCGAGAAGATTTCCCAGGCCATGCCGACGTCAGTAAAAACAACGCCATAATTCAAAAAGAGAAAACGGCGGGCAAATTCCACGCACTGCCATTTATGCCCCATGTATTCATCGTCGATGTAGCTACGAAAAGCTGCGTCGTCGTCGTCCCACGGATCGAGGGAATTGTAATCTGAAGAGTAGATCGCTACGCCGCCGGGGGCGTAACCCAATAATGTCCCGAAGGGGGCATCCTGACTGGTGGTTCCTTTGCTCATGCACTTACCTCAAAACAAGACCGCCTGAGCAGCCTGGCGTGATTTCGCTCTGATTGTCTGCTCTGTGACACTAACCGGACAGAGGTCGACATAATCATACACCTCAATAAGGCACACTGAGGCCAGAAGGTTAAAATTTCACTCGCCGGAATGTCCCAATCGGTTAAATGTCCGGTTAGCAAGCTGCTACACTGCTTCAACACCACCACTGTGAAGGCAGGTCAATATGGCAGATAATACTTATCAACCCGCAAAAGTCTGGACGTGGGATAAATCCGGCGGCGGCGCGTTCGCTAACATTAATCGCCCGGTTTCCGGCCCGACGCACGACAAAACGCTGCCCGTCGGCAAACATCCGTTACAGCTCTATTCGCTGGGGACGCCTAACGGCCAGAAAGTGACCATTATGCTGGAAGAGCTCCTGGCGCTGGGCGTGACCGGCGCCGAATATGACGCCTGGTTGATTCGCATCGGCGAGGGCGATCAGTTCTCCAGCGGCTTTGTTGACATCAATCCGAACTCAAAAATTCCGGCGCTGCGCGATAATTCACACAACCCGCCGATTCGGGTTTTTGAGTCGGGCGCAATTCTTGTTTATCTGGCGGATAAGTTTGGCCATTTCCTGCCGCAGGATCTGGCTAAGCGCACAGAAACCCTTAACTGGTTGTTCTGGCTACAGGGCGCGGCGCCGTTCCTCGGCGGCGGTTTCGGTCATTTCTATCATTATGCGCCGGTAAAAATTGAGTACGCCATTAATCGCTTCACCATGGAAGCCAAGCGTCTTCTGGACGTGCTGGATAAGCAGTTAGCTCACCACCCGTATATCGCGGGGGAAGAGTACACTATTGCCGATATGGCCATCTGGCCATGGTTCGGCAACGTGGTGCTGGGGAATGTCTATGATGCTGCGGAGTTTCTGGATGCCGGAAGTTATCAAAACGTACAACGCTGGGCGAAACAGGTAGCCGAACGTCCGGCGGTAAAGCGGGGGCGCATTGTCAACCGGACCAACGGCCCATTGAACGAACAGCTTCACGAACGCCATGACGCCAGCGACTTCGAAAACCATACCGAAGATAAACGTCAAAGTTAAACCATGATGCCGGATGAGGTAGTAATGTCATCATCCGGCATGGTATTCCCTGCTGACGCTTCGCTTATCAGTTCTGCGAGTGTGTCATATGCGGCGCTTCACTAAACCCATGTTGCATGAGAATCAACCTCGCCCGTGCTGACAGTAAAAAGTCGGCAAGCGTTTTTCCCTGCTCGCTCAGGCAGGCAAAGCCATATTCAGCCACGGGATTATAAGGTTCCGGGATATCAACCACTCGCAGCGAATTAACCAGCCGTAGCCTGGGAGCATAGCTGGCATAGCCGATAAAGATATCGGTGTAATCATGATTGATGAGCCATTCCGCCGCCAGCCGGCCCGCCGGTAACGGTAAAGTCTGCCTGCCGCCAACCAGCGCTACCGCGCGTTTTCGGACCGCTTCGCCCTCCTTGCCCATCCGCGAAAAAAGCTGTTGCGTATAATCGCCGGAAGGATCGCAACCTGCTGTTGAGGTGCCGATCCGCAGATCCCGCCGGGTTAACAGCGACAGCCAGTCCTCGCCTTCACGCATCGCCTGTGCCCGCACGCTCAGACACAAACGGTTCGTCGTAAAAGGCGCGACCCGCAGTGCCCGCCCGCTTTCCAGCAGCGCCTGCGGATGCGCCAGGTTCGCCGAAGCAAAAAAGTCGCACGCTTCGCCCGCTTCGATGCGTTCACGTAACAGCCCCGCCGGACCGAAATCACATACCGCATCCGCCTGAAACGCCGCCATTAGCTGCGGCCAGACGACACGCAAGCTCCCCGCTGCCAGTATTCGCATCACTGTACGCCCTGATAGTCAGTACGGTAAAAACGTTGATACCAGTCGTTAGCGGCCTTTTGCATGTCAATATCGTGGAATTTTTCCGGATAGAGTTTTTTCGCCATCCACAGTTCGCCGATTCCCATCGCCTCCGGCATCGGATATCCCCAGGCTTTGGCATAATCCGGCATCAGGTAAACCCGATGATGCTTCACCGCGTCAATGACCTGCCACTGGGGATTGTGCAGGATCTCATTGACGACCTTTGGATAGCGATTCTGGACAAAGATCACCTGCGGATCCCAGGCGATCACCTGCTCCATTGTCACCTGCTTAAAGCCTTTCACCGTGGATGCCGCTACATTCAGCGCCCCTGCATGGGCCATCATCAGACCGGTATATTTACCGGAACCGTAGGTGGTCAGCTCCGGATTCGCCATATAGGCGCGAACCCGCTCATTTTCAGGAACCGACTGCAAACGGTCGCTGACCATCTTGCGACCTTTATCCATCGCCTCAATCAGCGCTTTCGCCTCCTGCGGTTTATTGACGATATCGCCAATCAGCGTTATTCCTTCACGCAGCCCGCGGTTGTAAGCCTGCTCTTCATCGGCCAGGGTCGGGTTCATTTTAGCCTGCTCGCCAGCAACATCATGGCGCAGCGAAATCGCCACCACCGGAATGCCAAGACGGCTGATCTTGTCGATCATCTCCTGCGGAGCGTAATTCGTGACAAACACCACCTGCGGGCGCAGCGCCACCAGTTTTTCAGGATCAACGTGCGTTAGATCGCCCAGCGAGGCTTTTTGCGCCAGTTCCGGCGCCAGACGCGCATAGCCGTCGCCTAATTGCTGTTTCCAGTTCGCCATGACCCCAACGATTTTGTCAGTGGCATTCATCTGTACAAGGAGATTGAGCGTTTGATGCTGGAGCACCACCACTCTGTCGACGGTGTCGGGAACCGTGACCTGGCGGCCAATTTGATCGGTAAAAGTACGCGCCGCCTGTGACATTAACGGCCAGCAAAAAAGCAACACCAGCAGAGAGAGCTGGCGCAAAAATTTATTCATAGATTTCGCCCCATAATCGATATATAAATAATTATACAACGATTATAGAGCGATATAATAGAGGTGATTAAGGGATCACGCGCTGGTGATGTCATACTCCATGCGGCGCAGCGCATCTAACGTGGCTTTCGCTTCGTCTTCGTCAATGATGCTCATCGCAAAACCAACGTGTACCAATACCCATTGCCCTATCAGCTCGGCTGGCTTACCTTCACAAATCAGAGCAATATTGACATCACGTTTGATGCCACACACTTCCACCTGCGCAAGCTGGTGAATATCATCTCCGACGGCCAGCACCTGACCGGGGACGCCAATACACATAATTAACCACCTGAAATAAAATGCGGGTTATTCGACCTCAATACTTTTTACTTTCAACGAATCGCCGGTATCCACCCGCAGGCGATCGCCATGACAATGCGGACATTGCGCGTCATGCCTGAGAATTTCCACCACCTGACTGCAATCCCAGCACCAGGCCTGGGCCGGTCTGTAGTCGATGTGCAATTCGCACCCTTGCGCTAAAGTCCCCTGGCAGGCGATATCAAAGCTGAAACGAACCGCGCGCTCTTCAACGCACGAAAGCGCGCCTATCTCCAGCCATACGCCGGTGACGCGCGCCACGCCGTGCTGTTCTGCCTGCTGCTGAATAATTTCAACGGCGCTTTGGCAAAGAGACAGCTCATGCATTCTCACAGCTCCGACGGCCAAACAGCAATGCGCGCCGGCTTGTCTGCGGCGCATCAGGATTGCTTACCGGCAGGGATAACAGCATCCGCGCGCAGTCATCCGCCAGCCGGACGCCCTCTTCCGGCGACAGGCTACGGGAAAGCGGCGACATCAACGAGCAGGCAAGATATTGCGAAACGCCTTCCAGTTCGCCAACGGTAAAGGTCATCGTGCCATAAGGCAGTTGCAGACCGAGTTTTTCACCGACGGTACGCCCGGGCCAGATCTGGTCCGGGCCAGGGAAGATTAATGCGCTTAACATCCACGGCGTAATTACCGTGCCCGTCCATTGTCCTTCAAACAGCGTAAAATCAGAGACATGCACCGGCATAGTCGGATGCAGAAACGAAAGATCGTGCATCGAACGATGGGCTATCTCTTCAAATGCCGCCTGAATCCGGGCGACGGGCGCCGTGTCGAATCCGGAAAACGTTTCAGACATGCGCCGTCTCCTTAGGAATTGCTTCGACGCCGGATTCACGCAGCGCAGCAAGAACCTGCTCAAGCGCAGGTTCAATCATCGCTTCTACGGTTGGCGTTAAGCCGATGTGCGGTTCCAGCGACTGTGGAATAACGCCGACCAGGGTCAGTTTCTTCGGAAACTCGCCGGTAAAGCGGAGGGCCGACAATACGTCGGCCAGCCCAAGCTGATGGGGGGAGATTTTGTTGGTGAACAGCGCCGGAACTTCATCGTCGCGCAGTACCATAATGGTTCCCGGCGCGTTCTTTTTCGACACGATGGCGTCGGCAATGATCAAATGATCCCGATTCGCCATATCGCCAAGAAGTTCCATTCCCGCCGTACCGCCATCCAGAATCTCAACGAAATCCGGCAGGGTGTATCGTTGCTCTAACGCTTCAACAATACGTACCCCGATGGCTTCATCGGTCAGCAAAATATTGCCGACCCCTAAGACTAATATCCGCATTACAAAACCTTCACCGAGACCACTTCATTGCCATCAGCGTCCACCACGTGTACTGCGCACGCCATGCAAGGGTCGAAGGAGTGGATGGTACGTACCACTTCCAGCGGCTTCGCCGGATCGGCGATCGGCGTACCGACCAGCGACTGTTCGTACGGCCCCACGTCATCGTTGAAGTTACGCGGACCTGAGTTCCAGGTCGATGGCACCACCGCCTGATAGTTACTGATAATGCCGTCTTTAATCACCATCCAGTGAGACAGCATACCGCGCGGCGCCTCCAGGAAGCCCACGCCTTTGAACTCGCCCGTCGCCGGAATGTTCGGCTTCACAAACGTGGTGTAATCGCCTTTGCCGATATTTACAATCAACGCGTTGTATTGATCCTGCAATATGTTTTGCAGTTCACAACAGTGAACGGTACGCCCGATGATACGACCCAGCGTAGAGTGAAGTTGCGCCATTTCCAGCGTTTTGCCGGTCAGCTTCTGATAAAGCGCAATGATTTCATTGAGCTTGGTCTGGGTGGATTCACGACCTGCAGCCAGTTTACACAGCATGTTCGCCAGCGGCCCGACTTCAACGGTTTTGCCGTAGAATGTCGGCGACTTGACCCATGAGTATTTACCGTCATCCGACCAACCGTCGTAAGCCGGGATCGTAGTGCCTTCCCACGGTGCCTGCGGCGCTTCATCTTTATACCAGGCGTGCTTCGCGCTCTCCTGAATACCTTTAATCAGGAATTCGTCGGAGTGAGAGGTGATCGGACGGTATGTCGACAGATCGGCATTGGTAATGTAACCGCCCGGGAACAGGAAACTGCCGTTTTTACCGTCGGTCGGGAATTCCGGCGCGCTCAGGTAGTTCACCGCGCCTTTGCCACGCTCCAGCCATTCCGGATAGTAAGCCGCGATGACTGCGGTATCCACTTTATACACCTGCTCGACAAAATCGCTCAGCTTATCGATAAACGATTTGATGTACATCAGGCGTTCAAGGTTCAACGTACCGATACTGTCGAGATTGATCGGGTTCGCCACCCCACCGACCGCCAGGTTCTGGATATGCGGCGATTTACCGCCCAGCAACGCCACCACGCGGTTAGCGTCACGCTGACATTCCAGCGCCTGCAGATAGTGAGCGACCGCAATCAGGTTGACCTCCGGCGGTAACTGCATTGCCGGGTGCCCCCAGTAGCCGTTGGCGAAAATACCTAACTGACCGCTGGCGACAAGATCCTTGATCTTGTTCTGAACTTTCGTGAACTCTTGCGCGCTGTTCAGGTGCCAGCTCGACACGCCATCCAGCATCGCGGAGGCTTTTTCCGGATCGGCTTTCAGCGCAGAGGTAATGTCCACCCAGTCCAGCGCAGAAAGCTGGTAGAAATGGACAATGTGGTCATGGGTGGTATGCGCCGCCAGAATAATATTACGGATATACTGCGCGTTGACGGGAACATCAATATTCAGCGCGCTTTCCGCTGCACGAACGGAGGAGATCGCGTGAGTTGTCGTACAAACGCCGCAAATACGCTGCACAATCATCCACGCATCGCGCGGATCGCGGTTCTTCACGATCTCTTCCATACCGCGCCACATGGTGCCGGACGCCCATGCTTTGGATACGACGCCGTTCTCAATTTCGCAGTCAATGCGTAAATGACCCTCAATACGGGTTACCGGATCAATAGTAATTCTCTGGCTCATGCTTTGCTCGCCTCATGACGATTATGATCGTTTTGTTTTAAAGGAGGAAGTATCGGCAGTAGACGAATGAGTACGATGTATGCACAAATCTCAATAGCCACAAAACCAATAGAAATCAACAATTCTTCCCAGGTCGGGAAGTAGTGGTAGCCGCCACCTGGGTTGAATGCCACCAGCGAATAGGTCAGACGCCACGTCGCGCAGCCCAGCAGCGCACTCAGCGCCGACAGGTACAGCATACGAGAGTCATTACGCAGTTTCGCCACACGCAGCACCACTAGCGGGAAGACCATCAGGACGACTTCAATCCAGAACATGGCGGAGTAAAAATCGCCGGCAAACGCATAGGACAGCTTGTCGCGATAAATCAGTTCGCCAAAGCGCAGGACGACGAAAATCGCCAGCAGCACGCTGATGGTATTCGTCAGTTTAACAAACAAATTTTTCTCATCCGGACCGTTTCCTTTCAGGCCTGCCTGAACCAGCGAACCCTCAAATATGACAATGGAGAAGCCCATGATAAACGCGGTCAGAACCGAGAACAGCGGCAGCATTTCATAGCTTTGCCATAGCGGATGCACTTTATAGCCCGCCGAGATCATCAATGACCCCATTGAGGACTGGTGCATGGTTGGCAGCAGCGCGCCGAGGGCAATAATAAAGAACATCACTTTGTTCAAACGTTTGAGGGAAACTTTCCACCCCAGACGTTCAAACAGAGCCGGAGCAAATTCCAGCGCCATGATGCCGATATAAATGGTCATACAGACCGCCGTTTCGAACAGTACCGAGTTCACGTTGAAGTGACCAGGAATGTAGAAGTACGGCAGGTTCCAGTAACGACCGACGTCGATAGTGATCGACAGGCCGCCCAGCGAGTAACCAAACAAACTTGCCAGCAACGCCGGGCGCACCAACGGATGGTATTGCCCACGGTTAAAGACATACACCGCCCATGCCAACGCCCAACCGCCGCAGGCAAAGCCGGTGCCGATCAACAGGTCAAAGGCAATCCAGACGCCCCACGGGAAACCGCCGTTCAGGTCGGAAACGGAGCCCAACCCGAAGACCAGACGCTTCACGATAAGGAGCATACACAGGACGATTAACGGTCCAAAGATAATGACCGGTTTACTGATGATTTTTCCGCCCAGCGGTTTTGGATCATGACTCATGATCGTCTCCTCCATCGTGATGGTCGTTTTTGCTATTACGACGAACCAGCACGGTTAAGCCCGCCAGCGCAGCCAGGGGTAGTATCATGCCTTTATAAAGCGTGTGTTGAACATGCTCGGAGCGCGCTCCGGTTGAAAGGTCATCCAGCTTCGGCAGATCCAGATCTTCATAAGGAACGCCTGTCAGCACCAGCACCTGAGTACCACCGCCCTCTTTTTCACCGTAGAGGTGTGGATAGTATTTAGGCACCGTATGCAGATAGGTGTCGTCCGTTTTCAACGTTTGGCGCGGATAGTGATATTCACTGCCTGGTTTGAGGGCCAGACGTTTTTTCGCTTCCGCCATCAGCTCTTCACGAGTACCGAAAATGACGGCCCCTGCCGGACAAACTTCCACACACCCAGGCAAACCGCCTTTATCCAGACGCTCAACGCCTTTCTGGTTACACAACTCACACTTGTGAAGCGCGCCAAACGGGTTGTTGTAGTCGTACTTAGGTACGTTGTACGGACAGGCGACCATGCAGTAACGGCAGCCGGTGCAGACATCTTTGTCATAGTGGACGATGCCGGTTTTCGGATCTTTTTTCAGCGCCGACACCGGACAAACGGAAACGCAGTTAGGATCGACGCAGTGCATACACTGTTTCTTGATGTAGGCATAGCCGTTCTCTTCCTGATCTTTGTTCACGCCCGTGCCGCTACGCCATACCTGGATAATGTTATTGGTATACGGCGACAGTTTGTCGTTGTTCGACCAGGTCTGCTCCCCTTCCGGGTTACGCGCCGGGAAGTTGATATCCTGACACTTTGTGACGCAGGCCTGACAGCCCACGCACAGAGTGGAGTCATACAACATGCCCAGCGAACCTGGAATCGGCGGACGGTTTTCTGCAGCCGCATGGCTGACAGACGGCGCGGCGCCCAACAGCAATGCTCCACCGGAAGCTGCTTTAATAAAGTCACGTCTGTTCACGGTTATTCTCCCCGTGAGTCAGCGTTATCTTTCTTTTGCTGACGCCCCAGTTCACGTACCGCCATCACGCTGACGCCGGCAACCAGACCGACTACGCCGCCAAGCAGACCGACAGCGCCCGCAGAGATATTGCCGCCTTCTTTCATATTGACGTCAGGTTTCTCTGAACGCGGAGTTTGGTTTTCGACATGAGCAAGCTGGTGAATGCCCTTATGGAAGCCGATACCTTCTTCGTTACAGCCATAGCAAGGATGACCGATCGCCACTGGCCAGACACCGCCAACGTCACAGAACTGTAACGTAGAACAGTTGCCCCAGGTTTCCGGCCCTTTACAGCCAAGATGGTAGAGACACCAGCCCTGACGGTGGCCTTCGTCGCCAAATTCTTTGGCAAAACGGCCTGCGTCGAAGTGTGGACGACGTTCGCAATGCTCATGAATCAAACGGCCATAGGCAAAGGTTGGACGATTTTTCGCATCCAGCTTCGGCGGCGTGCCGTAAGTGATGATATGCGCGACGGTCGCCAGGAAGTTATGCGGGTTTGGCGGACAACCTGGAATATTGATAACCGTTTTGCCCGGTAAGACTTCCTGCAGACTGACAGCGCCGGTTGGGTTTACGCCAGCCGCAGCAACGCCGCCCCATGCCGAGCAGGAACCGATAGCGATAATCGCGGCTGCGCCGTCGGCGGCTTTGCGGATGTGATCCACGATCGGCTCGCCGGCAACCATGCAGTAGATACCGTTATCTTTTAGTGGGATAGAACCATCCACCACCAGAACATATTGCCCTTTATACTTCTCCAGAGCGTTATGTTTGTTTTCTTCGACCTGGTGACCGAATGCGGCGGAAAGTACCTCGTGGTATTCCAGAGAGATGGTCTCCAGAACGAGGTTTTCAACGGTTGGGTGTGTAGCACGAAGCAGTGATTCGGTACAACCGGTACACTCCTGAGCGCCAATCCAGATAACGGGCGGACGCTGTGGATTGGATACCGATTCTGCCATTTCTGCGGCGGCTTTGCTACTGAGCCCCATAGTAGCGGCCAGTGCTGCACAAAGCTTCATGAAATCACGACGGTTAATGCCGTGAGAAGTGATGAGAGTATTATCTCCAGTCATTTTATAGTTATTCCGTTACGAAGACCTGGCTTTTATTTTGCACTGTTCGCGAAGAAGTTATTGCGATCGGTACGCCATTTACCACACTTTTTTTATGGTTATGTGCGCCATAATACTTCGACGGAACAGTAAAACGAAGGGAAGAAGCGATAGTGTAATTAATTAAAGCAAGATAATACCCCTGTTGGATCAACCTTCGAGTCGATAACCGGCCATAAAGAAGCGAACCGCCATCCCGGAATGATTCTCTTTAAAGAAATCCATCACCATTTCTTTCTCCAGACCATAGCGACGCGTCAGAATTCCGGCCTCCCACGCGCTAAGTTGACGATCGCCGGTCTTTTCGAACATACGGTGTGTAAAACCTAATACAAAGCCACGTTTATACTCAGAACAGAAATTCACCGCATGATGCGCGCTATATGCATATGGCGCGTGCAACCCGGCCATTAACCCTTTCCCAAAATGATTATTCATCTGACCTCCCCAGTCGCTATGTAATAAATTATATAGCGACTGGTTAAATGAAGGCCAGCGCATTACGCGCTTTTTTGCTTCACATCAGAAAGCAACCCATTCATCAGTAGACTGTGCGGGAGCCGACGCCATTCTCTGAACGCCAGGCGCCGCTTTCGCCGTGACGCGTTGTTGCGGCTCACTAGCGGAAAGCCGGAACTGCTGTACGGAGCGTTGCAAATCCTCCGTCTGCCGTTCCAGCGCCGCCGCCGCCGCGGAAACCTGCTCAACCAACGCGGCGTTTTGTTGCGTAACGCTATCCATTTGCGTGATCGCCACGCCAACCTGAGAGATACCTTTACTCTGATCTTCGGAGGCGGACGCGATCTGTTTCATAATCGTCGTCACTTCCGTGACGCCACGCAGGATGGCGTCCATCGTCGCGCCGGTCTCCTGGACCAACTGCGCGCCCAGCGCTACGCGACGTACCGATTCGCCAATTAAGGCTTCAATTTCTTTCGCCGCCCCCGCGCTGCGGCTGGCCAGGTTACGAACCTCACCGGCGACCACCGCGAAGCCGCGTCCCTGCTCGCCCGCTCTGGCCGCTTCTACTGCTGCGTTCAAGGCCAGAATATTGGTCTGGAAAGCAATACTATTAATCACGGTAGTAATTTCGGCGATCTGCTGCGAACTGGCGGAAATACCGTCCATGGTTTCTACCACATCGGAAACCAGCTCACCGCCTTTTCCTGCCGTTAGCGAGGCGGCGTCCGCAAGCTGACTCGCCTGGCGGGCGTGTTCGGCGTTCATTTTCACCGTTGCGGTAAGCTGTTCCATGCTGGCGGCTGTCTCTTCCAGCGCGGCGGCCTGTTCTTCCGTTCGGGAAGAGAGATCGTTATTACCGGTAGAAATTTCCGTCGCGCCGCGCCAGATATTGTCGCTTCCTGCGCGGATCGTGCTCACGGCTTCGCGTAAACTGTCCTGCATCGCGCGCAGTAGCGGCACCAACCGGCCTACACAGTTACGCCCCAACGCTTCAATCGGCTGGCTAAGATCGCCTTGCGCGATGCGCTGAAATTGCTGACGGATGCGCTCCAGCGGTTTCACCATCATTGCAACCAGATAGCGATCGGTAAAAATCAGGATGGCAATGCCCAGAATCACCGCCGTGATAAGCAGGATGCGGATGGTATGGGTTTTACCATCGACCATCACGCGGGTGTTATCCAGCATGGCGCCAGCTTCATGACTAAACCGTTCCGCGCTGGCGCCGAACGCGCGGCTGAGTGCAGGCGTAATCGTACTGGCATGTTCGCTCCAGGCGGTCAGCGATCCTTGCTGCGCCAGTTGCATTTGAGGAACGACGCCTTTCTCCAGCAAGGCCTGCCAGTTGGACAAGACCTCCCTTGAGATATCAGGGTTCATCGGCCCTGGCGATAGCGCTTTCATCTCCTCCAGCTTCTGACGCATATTCTCGAGCGACTGCCGGGCGGGCGCAAAATCGGGCGTGCCGCCGCTGATTTTTACATCCATCGCGCGGCTAAGACGGGTAACAAAGCGGAAATATTGATCGTTACCCTGGCTTAGCACCGTCATTTGCCGCACAAGATGCCGGTCAATATCATTTCCTTCCGAAACTTCGGATAAAGCATGGACGCTGTATAACCCCACCCCCGACCAGAGTAGACAAAAAAGTCCCAGTATCGTCAGCATGACCATACGAATAGTAAAGTTTTGCAGCAAACGCATATGAATTTCCTTGCTGAATATAAGAGATTAGTCATCAGACGATGACGCACTCTCGTTATCGGCAAGGCGCGGAGAATATATAATGCATTCTCCATTTTTTTACAGTTATCGCCGTTTACGTACCCGCAGATGTTATATATCTGTGAACGCAGAGAAAATCTTTTAGTCTTATTACTGGGTAAATGAATAGATGTAGTAAAAATATTGCGTAAGACTGCAGGGAGACGGTTATCCGCCGTTAAAGAAGCGCTGTTTTACAGCCGGGCTCAACGTCCTTTGCCCGACTGCCCCGCCGTTGACGGCGGCTCAATGGTTATGCCGCGTCAATCTGTCCAGATAGCCCATCACGAATGCCGACAGGACAAAGGTCAGATGGATGATGACATACCACATTAATTTGTTATCCGGGACGTTTTTCGCGTCCATAAACACGCGTAACAGGTGAATGGAAGAGATAGCGACTATCGATGCCGCCACCTTATTTTTTAGCGAAGTCGCATCCATTTTCCCCAGCCAGTTCAGCTTCTCCTTGCCCGCAGAGATATCCAGTTGAGAGACAAAATTCTCATACCCGGAGAACATGACCATTACCAGCAATCCGCCGACCAGCGTCATATCAACCAGCGATAACAGCACCAGGATCAGATCGGCCTCCGCCAGGGCAAAAACGTTCGGCAGAACGTGTAGAATTTCCTGGAAAAATTTTAGCGCTAAAGCGATTAGCGCCAAAGAGAGGCCAAAATACACCGGCGCGAGCAGCCAGCGAGACGCATACATTACATTTTCAAGAAAGCGTTCCATAGGGACCTGTCAGGTAACTAAAACCAGCAACAGTATATCTCAACCATGCAACATCAGATCAACATGCCAGTTAAGAGCCTATCCCACCAGGCGTTATTGGCGCAGCCAGTTTGGACACGGACAGCGCGCAAAAACCGGAGCGTACACGTAGTACGTGAGGTTTGACTCGCTACGCTCGCCCTTCGGGCCGCCGCTAGCGGCGTTCAAAACGCTAACGCGTTTTGGCGAGCACTGCCCAGGTCCAAAATGGCAAGTAAAATAGCCCTAATGGGATAGGCTCTAAATCTCATCCGGTTTAACCTGTGGGCGCTGATATTCCGGCCATACCAGCGCGACCAATGCCGGGTAGGCCTCAAGACTGAACTCGCGAAAACACTGACGTAAATTCAGGACGTCCAAATCCGAATACGGCACCTTTTCTCCGTTCAGACAACGCTTCTTAATATTGTCGTAATACTTATAAACGGCAGAGTTAAGGTCGCTGCAACGACGCTGTGCGTCAAATAATCCAGGCGTTTCATTCAACTCAGTCATTGTCATTCGTTTTATCGTTGCATGAAGGAAGTCGATATATTCATGGTTAACACGCCAGTACCATACCGGCGTTATCGAATTCATTAATACTGAGAAATGATCTTCGCCCTCTTCCTTTGTCATGGGTTCAGTTTGATTTAAATTTACGGTTTTTCCACCAGGACGTTTTTTATTAATCTCCCACATCAGGAAGAGTATCGCGCCGGTCAGTAATAGCAATATAATAACAGAATAAAAAATACTGTTCATAGCAGGCTCCATTTTTTTTGATTTTAAAATTACGCCATGTTATTGTCAACGAAACCTACACTATTAAAAATAGTATACCACTGATCGTAAAGGATATTTAGTCATGCTTCCTGAGCATCTGGTTTCCTCTCATTTTCGCCTGTCATCGCCGCCCCCTGAAGCCACAGAAAACAGTAAAAATTTGCCTAAGGGAAAGACAAAACTCAGCGATTTCGAGCCCGATATTTTAATTAGCGCTAACGCTGCCGGGCAACACAGAAACGTATTATTTGAAGAACGCGACCGTCATATTAAAGAACGTCTGTATTGTGTGGCTAAAATTGAAACGTTTGCCCGCCTGATAAACGCACTACAGGCAGAAGGCGATATTGATGCCCAAACGCTAAGTAAAATACTGGCGGATAAAACCGCAATGATAAATGAAAAAGGCAATGCCATTTGGCTTAATTTAATCACTCGCGAAACCAATATGCCGCTATTTTATTCACTGGAAGATAAAGATGAAAAAAGTTGAAGACAATAACGTTTATTTGGCTTTAGACAACCATAAAAGTGATGAATTTATCTTAAAGCAAAATCTTGCAGCGCTAATCGCCAGTAAAAATGCCACGCTGGAAAAGGTAACGCAGGAGGTGGTATCCATACCGGCGGCGTTAGTGCGCCTGAAGTGGCAAAACCGACGGGAGATGTATGCGTTACAGGTCAAAGAGGAGATTTATGGCGCGACCATCAATGCCATTATCGAGCAGCATCCTGAATTACGAGACAAAATTATGTCTCGTCTTGAAAGTGACTGGCAGCATCTGCTGGCTCGCGAGACGGCAACCTTACGTCTGACGCGTAAGCTTTCTGATGGCGACTACCGGACGCGCAACGTCGCCACCGTCGCACGGCAAGAAAAATAACCTTCATGGCTAGTTAACTCTGTTGTAAATACGGGCGAAGCATAAGGATCGTTCTGATTCTCCCTCTTACGGTAGTAAAAGTGTCTACGCTTAAAGGGTGTTCAACCTGAAGGGAGAAGCTCAATGTCTCATCTATACGACCCTACCACGCAGTATTACACCGGCGAGTATCCTAAGCAAAAACAGCCGGCGCCCGGCGTCCAGGCGAAAATGACGCCTGTTCCTGACTGTGGTGAAAAAAGTTATGTCGGCAGTGGTCGCCTTAAAGATCGTAAGGCGCTGGTGACAGGGGGCGACTCCGGGATTGGGCGCGCTGCCGCTATCGCTTACGCGCGTGAAGGCGCAGATGTCGCGATCAACTATCTGCCAGCGGAAGAGGAGGACGCCCAGCAGGTTAAAGCGCTGATTGAGGAGTGCGGCCGTAAAGCGGTGTTATTGCCAGGCGATCTTAGCGACGAATCGTTCGCCCGTTCGCTGGTCCATAAGGCGCGTGAAGCGCTGGGCGGGCTGGACATTCTGGCGCTGGTGGCCGGTAAACAGACGGCAATCCCGGAGATAAAAGATCTGACCAGCGAGCAATTTCAGCAAACCTTCGCCGTTAACGTTTTTGCCCTGTTCTGGATAACCCAGGAAGCGATTCCGCTGCTGCCAAAAGGTGCCAGTATTATCACAACGTCGTCTATCCAGGCGTATCAGCCCAGTCCGCACCTGCTGGATTATGCGGCAACCAAGGCGGCAATCCTCAATTACAGCCGTGGCCTGGCGAAACAGGTGGCGGAAAAAGGAATTCGTGTGAATATTGTCGCGCCTGGCCCTATCTGGACAGCGCTGCAAATTTCCGGCGGTCAAACCCAGGATAAAATTCCGCAGTTTGGTCAGCAAACGCCAATGAAGCGGGCCGGCCAACCGGCAGAGCTGGCGCCGGTGTATGTTTATCTGGCAAGCCAGGAATCCAGTTACGTTACCGCAGAAGTGCACGGCGTGTGCGGCGGGGAACATTTAGGCTAACGCATGAAGTCGATTAAGATGGCGCACTTCTGTTAAGCAAAGCGCCACTTTAAGCAATAAAAAAGCCGGGTGGCGACTTCGCCTTACCCGGCCTACAGCATCAGCAGAATACTTATTTCGCTTTCGCGGTCTCTTCGCCGACCAGACCAATCTTGAGATAGCCCGCCTGATGCAGCATATCCATCACTTTCATCAGAGTTTCATACTCTACGGTTTTATCCGCGCGGAAGAAAATCGTAGTATCCTTTTTCCCTTCCGTCAGGGCCGTTAGCTCGGCAATCATCGTATCATCCGTCACCGGATCGTTACCGATAAACATGGTGTTATCCGCTTTCACCGACAGATAAACCGGTTTTTCCGGACGCGGCTGTGGCGTACTGGTAGAAGCGGGCAGATTCACCTTGACGTCCACCGTCGCCAGCGGCGCAGCCACCATAAAGATAATCAGCAGAACCAACATGACATCGATAAACGGCGTCACGTTGATTTCATGCATTTCGCCGTTGTCATCCAGGTTCTCGTTAAGACGCATTGCCATGACGCATTACCCTACCCGTAATTTCTGCGCGGCGCGTACCGGCTGCGCACTGGCGCTCGCATTCAGATCGAGATCGCGGCTCTGCAGCAACAATACCTGCGCCGCCACGTCGCCCAGCGTTGCTTTATAACTGCCTATCTGACGTGCGAAGATGTTGTAAATGACGACCGCCGGGATCGCGGCTACCAGCCCAATCGCCGTCGCCAGCAGCGCTTCCGCAATCCCAGGAGCAACCACCGCCAGGTTGGTGGTCTGCGTTTGCGCAATACCGATGAAACTATTCATAATGCCCCATACGGTGCCAAACAACCCGACGAAGGGGGAAATGGCGCCGATCGTCGCCAGATAACCGTTGCCTCGTCCCATGTAGCGGCCAACTGCCGCGACGCGACGTTCCAGACGGAAGCCGGTACGTTCTTTAATCCCTTCGTTATCTTCGCTGCCCTGAGAGAGTTCCAGTTCATTCTGCGCTTCATTGATGAGCTGTGCGCTGAGGCTTTTTGCGCTGAAACCTGCCGCAATGTCGGAAGCCTGATCTAAAGAGCGCGCATCGGCTAATTGCAGTTGTTCACGCTTTAAGCGGCGCTTTTGCGTGAAAAATTCAACACTTTTACTGAAGAAGATAGCCCAGGTGACGACTGACGCCAGAATCAGACCAATCATCACGCACTTCACGACAATATCGGCGTGCTGATACATACCCCAGACGGAGAGATCCGTCTGCATCAAATTATTACCCACTCTGTATCTCCAGGACGCAAATCACAAAATCTGAGCATAATAATATCAAAACGACGTCGAATTGATAGTCGTTCTCATTACTATTTACATACTGCCGCACCTTTAATGCTTTTTCTTTGCGCTTACGCATTAAAAAAGCCACCTGTTTTTATTTTGGCAAAATTTTCATCTGTATCACACGTCGCCAGGGTGCAGATGGTTATATTCATGCTAGTTTAGACATCCAGACGGTTAAAATCAGGAAACGCAACATGACGGATAAACAGCTGGATACCAAACTGGTAAACGCAGGACGCAGCAAAAAATACACGCTTGGCTCCGTGAATAGTGTGATTCAACGCGCTTCTTCACTGGTGTTTGACACCGTCGAGGCCAAAAAACACGCTACCCGCAATCGCGCCAACGGCGAATTATTTTACGGACGCCGGGGAACGCTGACCCACTTTTCGCTCCAGGAAGCCATGTGTGAACTGGAAGGCGGCGCCGGATGCGCGCTCTTCCCGTGCGGCGCGGCGGCGGTCGCCAACACCATTCTGGCATTCGTTGAGCAGGGCGACCACATCCTGATGACCAATACAGCCTATGAACCCAGCCAGGATTTCTGCAGCAAAATTCTCGGCAAACTGGGCGTGACGACAAGCTGGTTCGACCCGCTCATCGGCGCGGATATCACGCAACATATTCAGCCGAACACGAAAGTCGTATTTCTGGAATCCCCCGGTTCTATTACCATGGAAGTACATGATATTCCGACCATTGTCAGTGCGGTCAGACGCATCGCGCCAGAAACCGTCATCATGATTGATAATACCTGGGCGGCTGGCGTTCTGTTCAAAGCGCTGGAATTCGATATTGATATCTCTATCCAGGCGGGCACTAAATATCTGATTGGTCATTCTGACGCGATGGTCGGCACTGCCGTTGCAAATGCGCGCTGCTGGGAACAATTGCGGGAAAACGCCTATCTGATGGGGCAAATGCTCGACGCCGACACGGCTTATATGACCAGCCGCGGTCTGCGCACGCTCGGCGTCCGACTGCGCCAGCATCAAGAAAGCAGCCTCAAAATCGCCGCATGGCTGGCGAACCATCCTCAGGTCGCGCGCGTTAATCATCCGGCCCTGCCGGGTAGCAAAGGTCATGCGTTCTGGAAACGAGACTTTACAGGCAGCAGCGGTCTGTTCTCCTTTGTGCTCAATAAAAAGCTGACCGAGGCAGAATTATCAGCCTATCTGGATAACTTTTCGCTGTTCAGTATGGCCTACTCCTGGGGAGGCTACGAATCGCTGATAATTGCTAATCAGCCGGAACAGATCGCCGCGATTCGTCCCGCAGGCGGCGTAGATTTTACCGGTACGCTGGTCCGGGTGCATATTGGTTTAGAGAATGTTGATGATTTGATCGCTGATTTAGCCGCCGGCTTCGCCAGAATTGTGTAAAGTTGCCGTGGATGGACATATATGCAGACAATTTCCGTCGAAAAGTCTGCGTTTGTTGCGTCCGGGATCAAGGCATCCCGGACGATTCAGGAGTACAATAGGTGGATAAAAGCGTAAATGCTGTTCCACAGGAAAGTTCATGGCTGTCATTCAAGATATTATCGCTGCGCTCTGGCAACATGATTTTGCCGCGCTGGCGAATCCACACGTTGTTAGCGTCGTCTACTTTGTCATGTTCGCCACGCTATTTTTAGAAAACGGTCTGCTGCCAGCGTCGTTCTTACCCGGCGATAGTCTGCTGCTACTGGCAGGCGCGTTGATCGCCCAGGATGTGATGCATTTTTTGCCGACGATTGGCATTCTCACCGCCGCGGCCAGTCTCGGCTGCTGGCTTAGTTATATCCAGGGACGCTGGCTCGGTAATACGCGTACCGTCAAAGGCTGGCTGGCGCAGCTTCCGGCAAAATATCATCAGCGCGCCACCTGCATGTTTGACCGTCATGGTTTGTTAGCGTTGCTTGCCGGGCGCTTTCTGGCGTTTGTCCGCACTCTGCTGCCAACAATGGCGGGTATTTCCGGCCTGTCCAACCGCCGGTTTCAGTTTTTTAACTGGTTAAGCGGCCTGCTGTGGGTAACTGTCGTGACCAGCTTCGGCTACGCGCTCAGTATGATCCCGTTTGTTAAGCGCCATGAAGACCAGGTAATGACATTTTTAATGATCCTTCCCGTCGCGCTACTGGTCGCCGGGCTGTTAGGTACGCTGGTCGTGGTGATTAAAAAGAAATACTGTAACGCCTGACGTATTCATAATCGGCCAGGATGGCCCGGTTACGCTTCGTTGAGCCGTGGCGGGATGCCCCACTTAGCTCCCTTGCATTGTCCGCATTCTTGCCGCATCTTCGCCCGGCGTAACGCCAAAATAACGTTTAAACTCCCGGCTAAACTGCGATGCGCTCTCATAGCCGACCCGCATCGCCGCGGCGCTGGCCTTCATACCGTCGTGAATCATCATCATCCGCGCTTTATGCAGTCGGTAGCTTTTTAAATACTGCAACGGCGAGGTGCTGGTGACCGCCTTAAAATTATGGTGAAACGCCGACACGCTCATGTTCGCTTCTGCCGCCAGTTGCTCAACATTCAGGTTCTCGGTGTATTTCATTTCGATCTGTTTAAGTACGCGACTGATCAGGCTAAAGTGCGTCTGGCGACTAACCAGCGCAAGCAGCGCCCCGCCGCGCGGCCCCATCAGCACATGATAAAGAATTTCGCGAATAATCTGTTTTCCCAGAATCCGCGCATCCAGCGGGCGCTCCATCACATCCAGCAATCTTTCCACCGCGCATAAAATCTCGTCCGACAGCGTGGCGGAGTTAATCCCACTGGCCGCCATCGGCAACTGGAAACGCTCATCTTCACCAATGTCCATGAGCAACTCTTGCAGTTGCAGCACATCAATGTCGAGCCGAATGCCGGCCAGCGGTACCTCCGGCGTCGCCCAGGTCTCGCATTCAAAAGGAAGCGGCACGGTCAGTAAAAGATATTCATTAGCGTCATAACGAAACTTGCGCTTGTTAATATAGCCAATTTTATGGCCGGAAAAGAGAAATATGATGCCAGGCTGATACATGACCGGCGTGCGCGGCCCCGGTTCAACACCATACAACAGACGAATGCCCGCCAGCCGCTCGCTGATTATTTTATCATTACTTTTTAAATGATTAATTTTATCCGCCAACTGTAAGCAAATTGCTTCACGATTCATAACGCGCCATTTTTTTATCAAATCCACTCCGCTGGATTGTGCGCATTTTTAGCGATTTTCTCCAGCATTCTGGAGAAATAGGCAAAACATTGGCAGAAATGTGCATTGAGAGACATCCCTCACAAGACCACAATGATGACCATCAGGCAGACAGCCGCCTGCCCTCTTTTTACCCACATAAGGGAATGAGCAATGAACAATTTCAAATTACATACCCCTACCCGCATTCTGTTTGGTAAAGGCGCTATCGTCGATCTCCGCGATCAGATCCCACAGGACGCCCGCGTGCTGATTACCTATGGCGGCGGTAGCGTGAAAAAGACCGGCGTACTGGCGCAAGTTCAGGAAGCGTTAAAAGGACTGGATGTTCGGGAGTTTGGCGGTATTGAACCGAACCCGTCCTATGAAACGCTGATGAAGGCCGTGCAGCTTGTGCGCGACGAAAATATTACCTTCCTGCTGGCCGTTGGCGGCGGTTCCGTACTGGACGGCACCAAATTTATCGCCGCAGCGGCGCAGTATACGAACGACGTCGATCCGTGGCACATTCTGGAAACCGGCGGTACTGAGATTCGTAGCGCAATCCCGATGGGGTCTGTGCTGACCCTACCGGCAACCGGCTCAGAATCGAACGCCGGCGCAGTCATTTCCCGTAAAACCACTGGCGACAAACAGGCCTTCCACTCCTCGTTCGTGCAACCGGTGTTTGCCGTACTGGATCCGGTCTACACCTATACATTGCCGCCGCGCCAGGTTGCGAACGGCGTCGTGGATGCTTTCGTCCATACCGTTGAGCAGTACGTCACTTACCCGGTTAACGGCAAAATTCAGGATCGTTTCGCCGAAGGTATTTTACTCACACTGATCGAAGAAGGTCCCAAAGCGCTGCAAGAGCCTGAAAACTATGACGTCCGCGCTAACGTGATGTGGGCCGCTACTCAGGCGTTGAATGGCCTGATTGGCGCTGGTGTTCCGCAGGACTGGGCGACGCATATGCTGGGCCATGAGCTTACGGCGATGCACGGTCTCGATCATGCCCAGACGCTGGCTATCATTCTGCCTGCGCTATGGAACGAAAAACGAGACGTTAAACGCGCAAAACTCCTGCAATATGCTGAACGTGTATGGAATATCACCGACGGTTCCGACGACGAGCGTATTGATGCCGCCATTGCCGCCACCCGCCGTTTCTTCGAACAGATGGGCGTGCCTACCCACTTGTCCGATTACGGCCTGGATGGCAGCGCTATTCCGGCGCTACTGGCCAAACTTGAGGCGCATGGATGCACAAATTTAGGTGAAAATCAGGATATTACGCTGGATGTCAGCCGTCGGATTTATGAAGCGGCGCGCTAAGGTTTTTTCGCCTCTGACTTTCGTTTTTGGCCATTTCGTCCAGACTTAAGTCACTTAGTCTCGCCGGACCCGACTCCGGCGAGCCAATTAAAAGAGGAACACATCATGGCTAATCCAACCATTATCAGGCTACAGGATGGCAACGTAATGCCACAACTTGGGCTGGGAGTCTGGAAAGCAAGCAATGAAGAGGTGATCGCGGCGATTCATAAAGCGCTGGAGGTGGGCTATCGATCGATTGATACCGCCACAGCATATCAGAATGAAGAAGGCGTCGGCAAAGCGCTAAAAGCAGCGAGCGTAGCGCGGGAAGAGCTGTTTATCACCACCAAGTTGTGGAATGACGATCAAAAACGTCCCCGCGAAGCCCTGCAGGAGAGTCTGAAAAAACTGCAGCTTGATTATCTCGATCTTTATCTGATGCACTGGCCCGTACCGGCTATCGATCACTATGTCGACGCCTGGAAGGGCATGATCGCGCTGCAAAAAGAGGGGCTGGTAAAGAGTATCGGGGTTTGTAACTTTCAGATCCATCACCTCCAGCGTCTGATCGATGAAACCGGCGTTACCCCTGTGATCAACCAGATCGAGCTTCACCCCTTGATGCAACAGCGCCAGCTACATGCGTGGAATGCGACGCATAAAATCCAGACCGAGTCCTGGAGCCCGCTGGCGCAGGGCGGCGAAGGCGTATTCGATCAGAAAGTGATTCGCGAACTGGCGGATAAATACGGCAAAACGCCCGCCCAGATTGTTATTCGCTGGCATCTGGACTGCGGGCTGGTCGTCATTCCGAAATCCGTCACCCCTTCCCGTATCGCGGAAAACTTTGCTGTCTGGGATTTCCGTCTCGATAAAGATGAATTAGGCGAGATCGCAAAACTGGATCAAGGAAAACGCCTCGGCCCCGATCCGGATCAATTCGGCGGTTAAGCCGGATTTATCGCACGTCATGCCCGACGATATCGTCGGGCTTTTTTGCATTCCGAAATATTAAGAAACAATTACGCGCATTTAACAGTATATTTCCCCCACACACAAGCGCAGAATTATTCTGATTTTGTGAATATTTATTCATAATTATTATCAATTTACTTAATACATATAAAATATTTATGGATGTGCGATTGTGGCGGAAAAAAAATCTCAGGGCGTCAAATGGCTCCCATTCATTCTTATTCTGATTATCGCCGCCGGACTGTGGCAGCTAACGCCCCCTTCCGGGTTAAGCGCGCCGGCCTGGCATTCCGCGATTATTTTTGTCGCGACGATCGCCTCTATCGTGGCGAAAGTGCTGCCTATTGGCGCGGTCGGTATTATCGGCATCACCGTCTTTGCGCTCGCCTATGCTGCCGGCGACAAAACGGCCAGCGGCGCGATTACCACGGCGTTGAGCGAGCTGAACAGTTCGCTAATCTGGCTTATCGTCGTCGCCTTTATGATTGCCCGTGGGTTTATCAAAACCGGGCTGGGTCGGCGTATCGCCCTACAAATGATCCGTCTGTTAGGTAAACGAACGCTGGGCCTGGCTTATGGCCTGGCGTTTGCCGATCTGATCCTCTCCCCCGCGATGCCCAGTAACACCGCGCGCTGCGGCGGCGTGATTTACCCGATCGCCGACTCGCTGGCGCGCAGCTTTGATTCACATCCGGAAGATGAGTCTCGCAGCAAAATCGGCACCTTTCTGATCACCTGTATTGGCAATGTTAACGACGTCACCGCCGCACTGTTTATGACCGGTTATACGGGTAACCTGCTGGCGGTAAAACTGGCGGCGAACGCCGGCGTTACGTTGAGCTGGGGAAGCTGGTTTATCGCCGCGCTCCTGCCTTGCCTGGTCTCTTTTCTTATCGTCCCGCTGCTGGTCTACTGGCTGACCCGTCCGGAAATTAAACATACGCCGGATGCGCCGGATTTGGCGCGCAAAGAGCTGGTGCAAATGGGCAGTATGACGCGCGGCGAGTGGCTCATGCTGGCGACCGTCGGCGTGTTGCTGGTGCTATGGATTTTTGGCAGCTCGCTCGGCGTGGATGCCACGACGGCCTCTTTTGTCGGTCTCTCGATTTTATTACTGAGCGGCGTGCTCACCTGGGAAGACGTTAAAAGCGAAAAAGGCGCCTGGGATACGTTGATTTGGTTTGCCGCGCTGCTGATGATGGCTAACCAGTTGAAGAAGCTAGGATTCACCAGCTGGTTTGGCAACCTGATTGGCGACAGCATCGGCAGTACGATGCATGGAACCAGTTGGATAATCATCCTGCTGCTGCTTAACGCAGCCTATTTTTATACCCACTATTTTTTCGCCAGCGGTAACGCGCAAATCGCCGCGCTGTATGCGGTGTTTCTGGGCGTCGGTCTGCATCTGAATATACCGGCGGCGCCGATGGCGCTTATGCTGGCGTTTACCAGCAGCCTGTACTGCTCTCTTACGCAGTATACCCACGCACGCGGCCCCATTCTATTTGGCGCCGGCTATGTACCGACGGGCGTCTGGTGGCGAACGGGATTTATCATCAGTCTCTTTAATCAGGCGGTCTTTTTGACAGTCGGCCTCGCATGGTGGAAAGTGCTGGGTCTTTATTAAACTCAGTCGCGAAGATAATTGAGCGGTTAATCGTCTCTTCCGGCCCGACAATTGTCGGGCTTTTCGGAAATCATCAATTCTCCCCGCTAGCCCGCACTTGTTAATATCTACAGATCCGCCTCTTCATCAGGGATGTCATCATGAAAGTGTGGTCAACAGGGTTGTTGCCTCTGTTTCTTCTGCCTCTTGGCCGATATCTATGGCGGCCTTGCTGGCAATTAATAGCGAAAATCAGAAAAACCTTGCGTCGCTGCGATCGCTGCAAAGAGAGCGCCCACAAAATTTTGTCCGTGAACTTTTCAACCGTCTGGATGATTATAGCTGGCCGTGGACATGGGTTGTTTCCGCACAGTATCGCCAGGCGGTAAATGATTATTCTCAGACAGCATATAAAAATAATGATGTTCCTACACTTGGCCGCCTTAGCCATTTTGCCTGGCCGTGGCGCTGGACGACGTCATCTGCGTATCGTAACGCCTTTCTTGCCGACGCCCCTATAACCGTCGGATCTGATAACGATCAGGATATGGAAATGGAAACCGATAAGTTATATCTGTTTGATAATCCGATATTTTTTGGCAAAGAACCGCAATTTTCCAGATTGAATAGCATTCAGGTGATTGAAGAGAATAACGATCGCGCACGTATCCATGTCCGTTTTACGCTGACCGATTCGTCAACGAAAGCGCAGGATTTATTGCTTCACCGCACGCAGGGCCAGTGGGAGATTGAAGACTTTATCCGCCCGGATGGCGGGAGCCTGCTAAAAGCAATGCAACAGATTACGCTGGTACGGAGATTTCCCGCCAACAAACACAGGAGAAAACGATGACCGTTGCAGATACCGTATTGATTAACGGCAAAGTGGCGACAGTCGATCGTCATTTTCGTTTCACCCGCGCCATCGCGGTGAAAAACGGCTGGATCATCAACGTCGGCGAAGACGAAGAGATAAAAACGCATATCGGCCCCGACACGCAGATTATTGATCTGCAAGGCAAGTTGATTCTGCCCGCCGCCCACGATGCCCATGTACATATTAGCTGGCTGGCGGCGAGCTGGAAATGCGTTAACTGCAGCACGGCACGCACGCTGGAGTCGCTTTTAGCGCTGCTGCGCGAGCGAGCGGCAACAACACCTCCCGGCCAGTGGATCCACGCCTGCGGCTTCAACCCTGCCATCATCGACAGCCGCCGCCCGCTGACGCGTCATGACATCGACAGCGCGACGCCCAACCACCCTGCCTTTCTGGCCCTCTGGGATGGTCACTCCTGTCTCGTCAACAGCAACGCGCTGGAGATCGTCGGCATCACCCGCGAGACGCAAGATCCCATCGGCGGATACATTGGTAAAACGCCAGACGGCGAACCGGACGGCAACTTTCTGGATATCCCGGCGCTGCAATTGATTACACAAGCCATGCCGCGCCCGACGGTGGAAGAACTAAAAGAAAACATTATCGCGGCCCAACGCTTTATGAACCGCGAAGGCTATGCCAGCTATACGGAGGGCGCTATGGGGCCGGGCGAGACGGGCGCCGCTGGCGTATCCGGCATTGCCGCTTACCGCCAGCTACTGGAAGAAAAAAAGCTCACGGCGCGCGTCTCTATCGCCTTTTATGCCGCCGATAAAGGCGTTCAGTCTTATGAAATTTTAAAACACACGCTGGACGCCAGCGGGCTACCGGAATTTCCCGATAAAAACTGGCTGGACTGCCACAGCGTGAAGATATTCTGCGACGGCGTGCCGATGTCGCACACGGCGTGGATGAATCAGGATTACGCCGACAGGCCGGGTTGGGCTGGCCGTTCGGTATTTTGCGGCCCAATGGCCAGCGAAGAAGAACAAATTCAGGAGTTCCATAAAATGGCCCTGCTGGCGCATCAGCGCGGCTACCAGTTGGCCGTTCACGCGGTCGGCGATAAAGCGGTAAAGGTCACCATCGACGGCTTCATTAACGCCATTCAAACCTGCCCAGGCCCGCAGCGCCGCCACTATGTGCTGCATGGCTCAATGGGGGATCGCGAAGATTTCGTCAAGGCGGCAAAATACGGCATTATCCTGTCTGAACAACCCTCCCCCGGAGGATCGGCATACGACTACGAGCGCCGGGCGCAGGTCTGCGGAATCAAAGGCGAAATCGGCAAGGGGCTGAAAGATATCATCGACCTTGGCGTTACGGTGGCGGGCGGCTCCGACGGTATTATGGATCTCGTCAACTGGCGGCAAATGGTGCAGGCGGCGGTCACGCGCAAATCGGCGTCCAGCGGCAAGATTATCCGGCCAGAGCTGGCGATAAGCGTGGCGGACGGCGTGCGGATGTACACCATCAATGCGGCGTATCAGGAGTTTCAGGAACAGGTTCGCGGCTCTATCGAAGTGGGAAAAGTCGCCGATTTTCAGGTGCTGGACAGGGACATTTTCTCGGTGCCGCATGAGGATATCGGCAATAGCCAGGTGCTGCTGACGATGGTTGACGGCAACATCGTCTGGCAATGCCAGGAACAGGTATTGCAGATAAATCTCCCGGCAGCATTAACGCTGCCGGGATAACCTTCTTAACGACCTGCTGACGTTTTAGCGCGCTTCTTCGCACCTGCATTCACAGGACGAGATGGCGCAACCGGTGCTTTCTTTGCTCCCGCAGGCGTCTGCCGCTGATGTTCCACTGGCGTATGTTTGGTCAGCGCCGGGCGCGTGTTGCGGTTCTGGCGACGCGCTTCGCGCATCTCTTCAATGGTCGGCGCAGGCACCAGACACTCACGGCGACCGCCAATCAAATGCTTTTTCCCCATCGCTTCCAGCGCCTGGCGAATCAGCGGCCAGTTCGCCGGATCGTGATAACGCAGCAGCGCCTTATGCAGGCGACGTTGCCTGTCTCCCTTCGGCACCACCACATCTTCACTCTTATAACCAATTTTACCCAGCGGGTTTTTACCGGTGTAATACATGGTGGTCGAATTCGCCAACGGCGACGGGTAGAAGTTCTGCACCTGATCCAAACGGAAGCGGTGGCGCTTGAGCCACAGCGCCAGATTCACCATATCCTCGTCCCGCGTGCCCGGATGCGCGGAGATAAAATACGGGATCAGATACTGCTCTTTTCCGGCCTGTTTAGAGTAAAGGTCAAATAACTCTTTAAAGCGATCGTAGCTGCCCATACCCGGCTTCATCATTTTCGACAGCGGACCTTCTTCAGTATGCTCCGGCGCAATCTTCAGATAACCGCCCACATGATGGCTCGCCAGCTCTTTAATGTAGCGAGGATCTTCTACGGCGATGTCGTAGCGCACGCCGGAGGCAATTAAGATTTTCTTAATGCCTTTCAGCTCGCGGGCGCGGCGATAAAGATTGATCGTCGGCGTATGGTCAGTATCCATATGCGGACAGATATCCGGATAGACGCACGACAGGCGACGACAGGTCTGCTCCGCACGCGGCGACTTACAGCGCAGCATATACATGTTCGCGGTAGGACCGCCCAGATCGGAGATCACGCCGGTAAACCCCGGCACCGTGTCGCGGATCGCTTCGATCTCGTTGATGATAGAGTCTTCCGAGCGGCTCTGAATGATGCGCCCTTCATGTTCAGTGATCGAACAGAAAGAGCAGCCGCCAAAGCAGCCACGCATGATATTGATCGAAAAGCGGATCATCTCATAGGCCGGAATGCGGGCATTGCCGTAAGCCGGGTGCGGCACACGCTGATACGGCAGCGCAAACACGCTATCCATCTCTTCAGTGGAGAGCGGTATGGCGGGCGGGTTGATCCAGACATAGCGGTCGCCGTGTTTTTGCATCAGCGCCCGCGCGCAGCCTGGGTTAGTTTCGTGATGCAGAATACGCGACGCATGGGCGTACAGCACCTTGTCGCCTTTCACCTTTTCAAAGGATGGCAACAGGATATAGGTTTTTTCCCACGGCTTCAGACGCGGCGGCTGCACGGTAATCGCCTTAGCTTCCTGCTTTTTCGGCGCGACCGGCTTGTTATCCGCGCATGGCAGATCCTCACCATAGGGATGGGGGATCGGATCAATTTTACCCGGCGTGTCCAGACGAGTGGAGTCGACGCCGCTCCAGCCAGGCAGAGCTTCTTTAACCATAATCGCAGTGTTACGCACGTCGCGAATCTGATCGATGGTTTCGCCCATTGCCAGACGGTGCGCCACTTCCACCAGCGGACGCTCGCCGTTGCCGAACATCAGCATGTCGGCTTTGGAATCGACTAACACCGAACGGCGCACAGTATCAGACCAGTAGTCGTAATGCGCGGTACGACGCAGACTGGCCTCAATGCCGCCGAGGATCACCGGGACATCTTTCCACGCTTCTTTGCAACGCTGGGTATAGACCAGCGTGGCGCGGTCCGGGCGTTTGCCCGCGACGTTGTCCGGGGTATAGGCGTCGTCATGGCGCAGCTTACGATCGGCGGTGTAACGGTTGATCATCGAGTCCATGTTGCCAGCGGTGACGCCGAAGAACAGGTTCGGTTTACCCAGACGCATAAAGTCGTCTTTGCTGTTCCAGTCCGGCTGGGCGATGATCCCCACGCGGAAGCCCTGCGCTTCCAGCATACGACCGCAAATCGCCATGCCGAAGCTCGGATGGTCGACATAGGCGTCGCCGGTTACCAGAATGATGTCGCAGCTATCCCAGCCAAGTTGATCCATCTCTTCACGTGACATCGGCAAAAACGGCGCCGGCCCAAAGCAGGCGGCCCAGTACTGCGGCCAGGAGAAAAGGTCGCGATCCGGTTGGATCAGGGAGATAGCGCTCATATTGCTTCCAAAACGATTGGCAAAAAAATAATCAAAGGTCGGGGATTATAAGCCGGAATGGGAGAGAAATCGAATTGATTGGTGAGGCTGCACTCTGTAGCGGGGCCGATTGTCTGCCCCGCCGGTTATCGTACTTATGGACGAGCAGGCATATCTGCTACTTTGATAATAGGATTTTGTTCTTCGAGCAAATTCAGCAGTACCGGCGTGACATGATACATGGATTCTGCAATCATGACTTTCCCTCGCAGGGTGATTCTCTTTCCTATAAATCGTTGATAATAGTTGTATTTTTCAGGAGAAAGAATGAGCTGGACATAGCGATCCCAGTCAGGTTGATCCGTCATGGCCCCAGCCACACACTGAAGGTTTATTGTTTTTAATTCGAGATCTTTATCCGAGTGTTGGCCTTGATTATCTTCAATGACGTGCTCGCGTTTGACCATCATACCTTCCAGTTCGATCGTGTCACCCTCTTTGTTGCAGGAAGAATCAAAGTTCACATAAGCGAGAACATATTTCCCTTTCTCTTCATCAAACTCAAAAGTGGAATTGTAATAAATACCTAAAGGTTCGCTGTATAAAAAGGAGTAGCGCTTATAGCTCTCGATATCGCGTTGACAGTTTCCGCCGCCATTGATCATTAAGTCTCTGTATTTTTGCCATACTTTTTCTAAATTGATTGGCTGATCTGCGCCAGTCGTAAGGTATTCTGCCGTATTGTCCATGACATATTTGATATTATTCGCTTTCAGCGCCTCACAAAAATCGGTTGTGTTCTGAATATACAGCGCCTTTTTACGCTGTGACTCAGGAGAAAGCAGCTTTTTGAGGAGTTTGATATTACGATGTTCTGTCTTGGTAATGAGGTAATCAACGTTCGCATAGCGTGGGCGATACCACTGCTGCTGTCGGAAGTACCGTTCCATCTCACCGCCCGGTCTGAAAATATAACCGTGGCGAGCATAAATCTCATTAAGCATAATTTTAAGATCGGCTATCGAGGTTGCGCTGGTTTGCACGTTTCTTACAGGAAGCCAGGTCCGCGAGGCTTCAGGAAATCGGCCTTCCAGCGTAATGCGCTTTATCTGCGGTGCGAACGCAAGATAGCTGCCGTAATCCATCAGAGTTCCCTTTGTCCCCATGGGAATGAGCCCTTTTCTTTTAGGCGTCACGAGAAAATCGATACAGCGCATATGTTCACTTCCAGTAATCACCGAATGATCATTCTCTTGTTCAAAAAACTGGATATCACACCACGGCGCGCCACTCATCGTAGAAAAATCGTCAGGAACCACTCGCTGCCATTTTCGAACGTCGGGCAACTCAGCGTAAAACCCGAGCCACTCATCTGCAGTGGCGGTATAATCATCGTTTTCGCTGCCATAAAAGGGTTCGCGGCTGTCACCGAAAAAGGTAAAGTCATTAAGCGTGTAGTCTGTGACCTTGCCCTGAAAATAAATTTTTTATTTTCGATCTCAGGGCGGAATTTTAGTTCCGCATTAGCTGAGAAGATAAACAGGCACATAAATATAAATAAAAAACATTTTTCATTATTTACCACTCCCTGTATCTCTCTTAACAATCAATGTAATTTTTAATTATCAGAGCACGGCATATCAGTCTAAATCGGCGCACTGCTGCGCTAATTTTATACGCACATTGGTACGCCGCGTATCTTCTGGTGGATACACCTTATCAATCATTGCGTTAAGCTTGTTACAGCCCAACCAGGCCATCCGGTAGGCAGTCATCAGGCTATGTATTTCATCCTGGTAATCAAGGCTGGCTACAATAAGGGCTTCCGGCAACGCCGTATGTTGCTGTTGCATACTTTGCAGTATCCCCGCCAGAATATCCGGCGGCAGCGCGTCCTCTTTCGAGGCTGTATGCAATGTGCGTGAAATCAGGAAATTCCAGCCGTCCGTCAACTTATCCTGAGGGATGTGCTGCCAGTTCAGCATCTGCCCTTTCACCAACGCATGCAGCGTCTCGCCATCCGCATCACTAAACAGCGACGCCAGCAGATTTTTATTCGGATAAATCGATTGTCCCAGCACCTGCGGCGTCAATTTTATCTGGGCAAGCAGCGCTTTAGTTTGCCCCTGCGACAAGAAATAATATGCGCGATACAGCGGATTTTGCGCTTCACGCCGCTGCCAGAAAAAGGCCAGTGTCTCTTTATCCTGAAGCTGTATTGCCCCCGAATAGGCTTCATCGGTGAGGAGATCGGGCATGACCCGTAGCAGAACGTCGGCCATCTCAAAAAAATTCTGGCGAAATCCCTCAGGCTTAAAACGGGGCGTGGGGAGATACGTCAGCGGATTTTGCTGCCGTACGATGGTGCGATTTGCCTGCGCCTGCGGGGAGTCGCCCGTGAGCTGCTCGCTAAAAATACGCACCGCAGTGATATTGCCACTCTCAAAAGCTACAAAAAATGGCGCATTAACGAAATAGTCATCTTCCCGCGAAATACTAAAAGGCGATGCCACACGTGCAGTCAGAGCGCGCAAGCTTTTTTCTGATATGCCTGGCGCTTTTACCGCCTGAACCAGTGTCTGTTCCAACGTACTGTTATCATGAATGCTCTCTAACTGACCCAAGTCGCCTGCCTGAACCTGCCTGAGCAACTGCGCAATATTTTGCTGTTGCCATTGATGGCTAATAGCACGCCACAGCTCCGGCATCACCGGGCACAGCACCCCAATGAACACAATATGGCACAGTAGCCATGCGGGCCACGGCTTGCGCAGCCAGGTTCCCAGCAGCAGCGCGGGCAGCAAGCCCGCCCAACTCAGAATCGGCAACAGGAGCATCAACATCCATACCGTGCCTGTTTGACTCAACAACTGGGTGTACTGCAACGTGAGTAACAGCAATATCACGACTGCCCACTGTGGTAGTAATACCCACAGCAAAATCTGTCGGCTGCGTTTTTTGGAAAACATCAGGATCAGCAGTGATGCCACCGCAGCGGCATACCCCCACGGCAGAATACAAAACATCAGCAGTTCAGAGCCAAGCCATCGATTAATATACTCCATTTACTATTCCTTTAGTCACTTCGCGACTGGACACAGCGCATTCAGCCTTTGTCGCGTATCGTGTAGTACTTGTTCGCTCCCCGCTACTGAAGCATTCAACACCTCACGCAATTGCTCACAGGAAAGCCCAGCCTGTAAAAAAGCGGCAGGAAACGTCGGTGTCCAGGGAAGATAGTGGGCGATTTGCTCGTTGGATAACGCTTTCTGCGCTTGCATCGCCTTAATGATCTGTATCAGCAATGCGTTCTCTAACGCTCCACCACGCAGCCGCAATATGGCCTGATGCAGAGGCTCATTATTTCCGTCTTCCATTGCTCGTTTCCAGTCCACCACGTTTGTATCAATAAGCGATTGAATCATTGCCAGATCGCCATTGCTCAGTATGAAAGTGAGCAGGTTTTCACGATCCCACCTCTCAATCGGCGGTGTGATCAATATTTCTGGATTATGGGTTACCTCGCTTATTAGCGGTTCCGTGTTGGCTAACAACACCATCGCTTCGAGCCTGCGCAGAGGAATAGTGGGCGGATGTTTCTGCCAAAAATAAGCAACCAACTCGGTGTTACGTTGGATAATGGGATGAATATAGACAGCATCATTCAACAGTTCTGGCATAATATTCAGCAATAGCTGACTAATTTCTAGTCTGTACTGCTCGCGATACTGTGATATATAGTTAGAATGATAAAGCGTCAGCAGTGGATTTTCTTTACGGGCAACAATGTTGCGATTCTCTCTGGCGGAAGATGTCTCGCCCACCAGTTGCTGGCTAAAAAAGCGTACTATCGGTACGTTATGTTGGCGAAGAGCGGTAACAAATGGCGTATAAAGAAATTCGGCGTTCGGGATCGCCGCTTCAGGGCAAGATTCTGCCGCTGTCAAAAATGGCGAAATACCTCGTATTTTAGCCAGATAACGTAATAAATTTTCCGGTGTGTCGCGATGTTCTGCAGCCAGCGTCAAAACACTTGCCAATTGATAACAAGATGCATCCTGCAAAACCTGAACATCCCCCTTCGCGCGCTCAAACAGTCGGGTAATTTTATAGTTATCCCAGTCTTCACCAATGTGATGCCATAATTGTGGGCCGGCCATCACATAAACGAAAGCGAACAAAAAAATAGTATGGCATACGATAGTTTCCAGTATAAAAAACGGAGACTTTCGACCAGAAAAAATAGCAATCATTATCGAGGGCAGCAATCCTAATATCAATAAATATACGATATAAATATTTTTTGAATCGATCCAGAATAATCCTCCCCACACTACACAGACAACGCTCACCTGTGGAAGAACAACACGCAAGAAAACCCGCCGATAGCGCAAAGAATCAAATGCGCCGACAATTAACCTCAATAATATAACGCCGTAAATACCCCATGCGCTCATCAATATTACTGAATACAACATCATCCATGCAAATGATTCAACCATAAAGCATCCTTACTTTCCATACTCATTACCGAGTTCAAATCCCTCGTTTCTATTTTCTGATAACACAGCGAGCTAAACGCACTAATAACTATAGCCAATACGATGATTGTATATATATATTGCCCAGCACGGTGGATATTATCATCAACAACAAACTCCATCCGTTTCCCAAATTCATTATTGTCCGCTATTTTTCCTGATGATAAAACGCATCAAACTCAAACTGCCATGAGAAACGTTCCGGTTTGTTGCTATTATCAAAGGCAACGGCTTGCGCATACAGTTCGTCCGTCAATAATTCCGGTACGACGCTAATCAAACTGGTACAAATATCTCGCGCCAAAAGTTGTTGTTGCAGAAAAGTTTGTTCATCAGCCGTACTATCATTAAAAACACGATTCAGTAGGTCCAATAATGGATTGTTTTGTAAAAGCTGATACCGATATTGCTTTGCCTGTACAGAATCGCCAATAAACCAGGAGGCAAACGCCCCAACAGCAGGACGATTAAGCCGGTCGATAGCCAAAACCAACCAAATTTTTTCAGTTCCGTCCGCAATATCAAAAGGGGAAATGCGTTTGCGAGATGCTCAATCCGCCTATTCGTCCACCAATCCCCTGCGTTTTGCGGCTGCATTGCTTGCGACATCAAATGATTTAAAAAAGCGCGGTCATCAGTCGTATCGATTTTTCGTAACAGCGTTTCTTCCGCCGCCTGCTGTGCCTGATAGGCATCGCGCCGATGATGCCTCTCGAGAATATCCCCCATGTGCGCTAACAACAGCAGCAATACGACCACATGGCCCCCGGCCCAAAGGTGGTGTGGTTGGCGTAATCGGTGGCTAAACAGTAGCGCCAGCAATAAACTAAGCCCCAGTATCCACCCTGCGCCAATCGGGAAGAAAAGCGTTTCATCACCCGCAGCAAACCATAGCAAAAGAACCAGCGTAATCTGTGGCAAAGCAATCCACAGCAACACACGACGAGGCGTTTGGAACAAAAAAGCCAGGCAAATAACAATGAAGAACAGAATAAGATAACTGCCTGCAGTAAACATCCAGAACGTCAGCAGCCGCCATCCCTCTTCACTGATTCTCATCGAATATCTCTGGTCCGCCTTTACGGCGCCGGATTCACCAGCATTTGCCCAATCGAGCCGCGGTCAGCCATTTCCAGCGTCTGGCTGTTGAAATAGAACGGGAAGTGCGGCCAGGATGGCTGACCGTAGTAGACCAGCAGTTCGACTTGCCCATCCACCCAGACGGTATCTTTCCAGCCTCTATCTTCCGGGAACGGCATAGCGCCGTTGACGTTACGAATCAGGAAAGAGACGCCCTCAATATGGAACGACTGCGGCATATCGGCGCGTACCGTCCAGCGCTCCCAGGTGCCTTGTTGGGCGGTAATATCAATGCGATTCACATCCCACAGTTGGCCGTTAATCCCCGGATCGTCACCAAGACTGATGTCCCGACTGCGGACAGGCGCGCCGCTCATGATCTCCGTCGGCAACAGACGCATCGGCAGATTATCGGTCACCAGCGGCAACAATCCGGTTGGTCGTAACGTCAGCACCAGGGTAGAAACCAGAATACTGGAAGGCTCAAAGAAACCGCGAATCCGATCGACTATGCTGGCCGCTTCCCCGCAGGTGATCGAGACTTCGTCGCCGTTGGTCATATCAACCAGGATTTCACGTCGCTCGCCGGGCGCCAGTGACAACTGTTTGACGGAAACCGGCGCAGGTAAAAAGCCCTGATCGCCTGAAATCACATGCAGCGCCCGGCCATCGCTCATCTGAAGCTGATAGCGCCGCGAGTTCGAAGCGTTCAACAACCGTAACCGTACCCAGCCGCGGGACACTTCGACATAGGGGCTTTGCGCGCCGTTCACCAGCAGCGTATCGCCAACAAAACCACCGCTTCCCGGTTCGCTGTACTCCGGCGTCCCAAAGTTATCCAGCCGTTTATCCTGGATAATGACGGGAAAATCATCCACACCGTAATGGTTCGGAATGGGCAGCGTTTTACTGATGTCGTCTTCGACCAGCCACATTCCTGCCAGGCCGTTATACACCTGCTGCGCAGTGCGGTTAGGCGTGTTAGCGTGATACCACAGCGTCGCGGCGCTCTGACGAATCGGCAACACCGGCGCCCAGTCCGCGTTCGGCGACATCATACGCGCCGGGCCCCCCATCAGCGGCCCCGGCACCAGTAAACCAGCAACCGTCATGGAGACATTTTCCGCCAGGCGGTTGCTATAGATAAGTTTAACGTCATCGCCTTTCCAGACGCGGATTGTCGGCCCCAGATAACGACCGTTCACTCCCCAGACCGGCGCGCGCGTGCCTTGCGTAAAGGACCAGTGCGCTCGCTGTAGCGTCATAAACAACGGCTGCCCGCGACGGGACTCCAGCAACGGCGGAACAGGCAACGGCTGTTGCTGACCGGCAGCATTCGCCCTGAGGGGAATCGCGCCTGCACATAGTGCGATTCCCGATGCCTGAAGAAACTGACGCCGACTGAATGACATATAAGCTCCATATAAAACAGGCTAAAGAGTTGTGCCTGAAAAAATGATTTCTACAATAACAGAGTAAGGCTGCTTAAACCTTACCGGTCGCTTCACGTTCCGCAACCTCTTTATCAAGTTCCGCGATTTTTTGCTCCATTAACGCACGGCAGTGGGCCGCCAGCTCGCGAACCTGATCTTTACCATATTCGCTGACGTCGACTGGCGGCAGCATTTCCACAATAACCAGTCCGTTGTTCAGGCGGTTTAGATTGACTTTGTTAGAGGTGTTGGAAACGCAGACAGGAATGATCGGCACACCAGCCGCGATAGCCGCATGAAACGCGCCGGTTTTAAACGGCAGCAGGCCGCGTCCCCGGCTACGCGTACCTTCAGGGAACATCCAGATAGAAATACGGCGCTTTTTAAAATGGTTAACCACTGCCGCAATGGTGCTATGCGCTTTGGCGCGGTTATTACGGTCAATCAACAGATTACCGGTCAGCCAGTACAGTTGCCCAAAAAACGGGATCCAAAGCAGGCTTTTTTTCCCCACCGTCACCGTTGGCGGCTGCACAATATTCGCCGCCGTGACCATATCATAATTATTCTGATGGTTAGCAATATAGATAGCATTGCCATAGTTTTCCGCGTCGGCGGGTTTGCGACACTCCACTTTCAGGCCAAACAGCGGGGCCAGACGACCGAACATATGTCCAAACGTCGCCACGTGTTTTGGGTTACGTGGGCTGAAAAGGCAGTAAATAGAACCGAAAACACAGACCAGAATGGAGTAAATAACGGTAATAATAAGACGAAAAATATATAGCATAACAACCTCTGAAGGCCTAAGAGCCCGGCATTCTACGTCACCTGAAATTCAGGTTAGGATTTTGGTAAGTGTGGCTCTCTGGAAAAACGTATTGTTAATCGCAATGCACGAATAAACAACGGTTTTACGGGAAATTTTAATGTTAATCCGATCTGAAACCGTAGGCCGGATAAGACGCTACTGCGTCGTCATCCGGCAACGGCAGAGCGCCGGATGGCGGCTTAAATGCCTTGTCCGGCTTACGGGTGCCCCTGTCTTACTCTTCGCTGTCGCCATGACTTACGCGATGCGGTGAATCAATCTCAATGCGATCGATACGCTGCAGGCCGCGCATTAATGTGCCACGGCGTCCACGTTCGCCGACCACCTTTTGTAACTCTTCAGGGCGCAGTTTGATTTTGCGCTTCCCGACATGGATAGTCAGAGTGCTTTGTGGCGGCAGCACGTACAGGTGCGCCAGTCCATCATCGCCTTTCGCCGCTTCCGCAGAGGGGATATTAATGATCTTATTCCCTTTGCCTTTCGACAGCTGCGGCAGAGAGTCTACCGGAAACATCAACATCCGTCCGGCCTGGGTAATCGCCAGCAGCATATCGTGCTCGTCTTCAATCACCAGCGGCGGCATGACGTGCGCATTTTCCGGTAGTGTAATCAATGTTTTACCGGCACGGTTACGGGCAACCAGATCGTTAAACGTACAAACGAAGCCATAGCCCGCATCCGACGCCATCAGCAGTTTCTGGTCATCGCCTTCCATCAGCATATGCTCTACGGTCGCCCCCGGCGGCAGCGTGAGTTTACCGGTCAGCGGCTCGCCCTGCCCACGCGCCGACGGAAGCGTAATGGGATCAATAGCATAGCTGCGCCCGGTGGTATCAATAAACACCACCGGTTGATTACTCTTACCTTTCACCGCGGCTTTAAAGCTGTCGCCCGCTTTATAGTTAAGCCCCGGCGCATCAATATCATGACCTTTGGCGCTGCGCACCCAGCCCATCTGCGACAGCACGATAGTCACCGGTTCGGACGGCAGCATATCGTGTTCGCTCATCGCTTTAGCTTCTTCGCGCTCACGCAGCGGAGAACGGCGATCGTCGCCATAGGCATCGGAATCTGCCTGTAGCTCTTTTTTCAGCAAGGTATTCATTTTGCGTTCGGATGCGAGAATGCCCTGCAACTGATCCCGCTCTTTTTCCAGCTCGTCCTGCTCGCCGCGAATTTTCATCTCTTCCAGTTTGGCGAGATGACGCAGTTTCAGTTCGAGAATCGCTTCCGCCTGGGTTTCGCTGATGCCGAAACGCGACATCAGCGCGGGTTTCGGCTCATCCTCGCTACGGATAATCTCAATCACTTCATCGATGTTGAGAAACGCCACCAGCAGACCTTCGAGGATATGCAGGCGCTTAAGCACTTTCTCCAGACGATAGTTCAGACGACGACGCACCGTGTCGCGACGGAACGCCAGCCACTCGGTGAGGATCTCCAGCAGGTTTTTCACCGCCGGACGACCATCCAGACCGATCATGTTCAGGTTAATACGGTAGCTTTTTTCCAGATCGGTGGTGGCGAACAGATGGTTCATCACCTGTTCCATATCCACACGGTTGGAGCGTGGCACAATCACTAAACGCGTCGGGTTTTCGTGATCCGATTCATCGCGCAGGTCGTCCACCATCGGCAGTTTTTTATTACGCATCTGCGCAGCAATCTGCTCCAGCACTTTCGCGCCAGAGACCTGATGCGGCAGCGCGGTGATCACCACGGCGCCGTCTTCTTTGGTCCATACCGCGCGCATACGCACCGAGCCCCGCCCGTTTTCGTAAATTTTACGAATTTCCGCACGTGGGGTAATGATCTCCGCTTCGGTCGGGTAATCCGGCCCCTGGACGATATCCAGCAACTGATCCAGCGTCGTTTTCGGCTGCTCAATCAGCGTAATCGCCGCTTTCGCCACTTCGCGCAGGTTGTGCGGCGGGATATCTGTTGCCATGCCCACCGCAATACCGGTGGTGCCGTTCAGCAGGATGTTCGGCAGACGCGCCGGTAACATTTTCGGTTCCTGCATCGTGCCGTCGAAGTTTGGCACCCAGTCCGCCGTCCCCTGCCCCAGCTCGCTTAACAGCAGCTCGGCGTATTTGGACAGGCGAGATTCGGTATAACGCATTGCCGCGAATGACTTCGGATCATCCGGCGCGCCCCAGTTTCCCTGCCCGTCGACCAGCGGGTAACGGTAAGAGAACGGCTGCGCCATCAGCACCATGGCTTCATAGCAGGCGCTGTCGCCATGCGGGTGATACTTACCCAGTACGTCACCAACGGTACGGGCGGATTTTTTAAATTTAGCGCTGGCGTTCAGCCCCAGCTCTGACATCGCATAGACGATGCGGCGCTGTACCGGCTTCAGGCCGTCGCCAATAAACGGCAACGCACGATCCATGATCACGTACATGGAGTAGTTTAAGTAGGCGTTTTCCGTAAATTCATGTAGCGCAAGGCGCTCTGCCATATCGCTCATTGATTGTGATTCCTCAACTGTTAGCCCGAATAATACCCGGTATCTCTCAGGCAATATTGCCGCAGATACTACCTTATCTGGCGCGTTGAGTCACAAAGAAAAGGGCCGCGAACGCAGCCCTAATGGAGTTTATTTGGCAACTTTAGAGATCTGTTTTACGTCGATTTCAACAGAGTTCCAGTCTTTATCCACTTCACCCTGAATTTCAACGGTATCCTGCGGGGTTACGGTCAGGCCGTTCCAGCGCTTGTGGTCAATATCCACATTGATAGTACCGGTCGCATCTTTAAACACATACAGGTCGTCGGAAATGCGCTCGACGATATTCCCGCGCAGCGTTACCCACGCATCGTCACGCAGCGATTTAGCGCTCTCTACCGTCGTGCTGCTGCCGTTCGGGCCGACAAATCCGCCGCCTTGCGTTTGCGTCGCCGACGGGCCGGAGAAACCGCCCTGCTGAGCCGCCAGAACCGGGGTAGAACACAGTGCCATAACGGCAACGATTGCAGCTAATTTTTTCATGATTACTTTTCCCTTTCATGTCGTTTCAGATCCATTAAATAAGGTAATCCTTAACA
Source organism: Salmonella sp. 741265116_PST (assembly GCF_046567715.1). NCBI lineage: Bacteria > Pseudomonadati > Pseudomonadota > Gammaproteobacteria > Enterobacterales > Enterobacteriaceae > Salmonella > Salmonella sp. 741265116_PST. The sequence continues at coordinate 54,426 of NZ_JBKFPH010000001.1, forward strand.
ACTTCTTAAGGCAAAAAAAGATTCTTTTTTCTGTACATCGCCTGCGGCGACAAGGTTAACTGACGGCAACGCGAGTTACCGCAAGGAAGAACAGATGCGAATTTTACTGGTAGAAGATGACACACTTATTGGCGATGGCATAAAAGCGGGTCTGAGTAAAATGGGTTTCAGCGTCGACTGGTTTACCGAGGGACGTCCGGGCAAAGAGGCGCTTTACAGCGCGCCTTATGATGCGGTCATTTTAGATTTGACGCTGCCAGGCATGGACGGACGGGATATTTTGCGCGAATGGCGCGAAAAGGGTAAACAGGAACCGGTACTGATCCTGACGGCGCGCGACGCGTTAGCAGAGCGCGTCGAGGGGCTACGTCTGGGCGCCGATGACTATTTATGTAAACCTTTCGCGCTCATTGAGGTCGCCGCCCGTCTGGAGGCGCTGGTACGCCGCGCCAGCGGTCAGGCCAGTAGCGAATTGCGCCACGGCCAGGTGACGCTCAATCCAGGCAATCTCGTCGCGACGCTTGCCGGCGAACCGCTGGCCCTAAAACCAAAAGAGTTCGCGTTGCTGGAACTCTTACTGCGCAACAAAGGTCGCGTGCTGCCGCGCAAGCTTATTGAAGAGAAGCTGTATAACTGGGATGACGACGTGTCCAGCAATGCAGTGGAAGTCCATGTTCATCATTTACGCCGCAAGCTCGGCAGCGAATTTATTCGCACCGTACACGGCATCGGCTACACCCTGGGTGACGCATGAAATTGACGCAACGTCTCAGCCTGCGCGTCAGGCTGACGCTTATTTTCCTGATTCTGGTCTCCATCACCTGGGCAATCTCCAGTTTTGTGGCCTGGAGAAAGACGACGGATAATGTCGACGAGCTGTTTGACACACAGTTGATGTTGTTCGCCAGACGGCTTAGCACGCTCGATCTTAACGAGATCAACGCCCCGCAGCGCATGGCGCATACGCCAAAGAAATTAAAACATGGGCATATCGATGACGATGCGCTGGCATTTGCCATCTTTTCCGCTGACGGCAAAATGTTGCTGCATGATGGCGACAACGGCCAGGATATTCCGTATCGCTATCGCCGCGAAGGTTTCGACAATGGCTATCTGAAGGATGACAACGACCTCTGGCGTTTTTTGTGGTTGAACTCGGCGGATGGTAAGTATCGTATCGTCGTCGGTCAGGAGTGGGATTACCGCGAAGATATGGCGCTGGCGATCGTGGCGGCGCAATTAACGCCGTGGCTGATCGCCCTTCCCTTCATGCTGCTGATTTTATTACTCCTGCTTCACCGCGAGCTCAGACCGTTGAAAAAACTGGCGCAGGCGCTGCGCTTCCGGTCGCCGGAATCGGAAACGCCGCTCGACGCCAAAGGCGTACCGAGCGAGGTTCGCCCACTGGTCGAAGCGCTTAATCAGCTTTTTAGCCGCATCCACTCCATGATGGTGCGCGAACGGCGATTTACCTCCGACGCCGCCCATGAATTGCGCAGCCCGCTGGCCGCGCTGAAAGTACAAACCGAGGTGGCGCAGCTCTCGGGCGACGATCCGCTATCGCGCGATAAAGCGCTGACCCAGCTCCATGCGGGGATCGATCGCGCCACGCGGCTGGTCGATCAGCTACTGACGTTATCGCGTCTCGACTCGCTCAATAATTTGCAGGATGTGGCGGAGATTTCGCTGGAAGAGCTGCTGCAGTCCGCGGTAATGGATATTTATCATCCGGCGCAGCAGGCGAATATCGACGTGCGTTTACAGCTTAACGCCCATGACGTCATACGTACCGGCCAGCCGCTACTCTTAAGCCTGTTAGTGCGTAACCTGCTGGATAATGCGATTCGCTACAGTCCGCAGGGCAGCGTCGTCGACGTTACCTTACATGCCCGCAGCTTCACCGTCAGAGATAATGGCCCCGGCGTGGCACCAGAGATTCTGACGCATATCGGCGAGCGTTTTTACCGCCCGCCAGGCCAAAGTGTGACCGGCAGCGGTCTGGGATTATCAATCGTCCGTCGCATCGCTACGCTGCACGGCATGACGGTGTCGTTTGGCAACGCCGCGGAAGGTGGATTTGAGGCCGTAGTAAGTTGGTAGCAGAGACTTTTGCCAAAAACGCAAAAGACTTTGCACATTTTGCTAATTTCACCGCACCGCCCGTCAGCGTAGAATCAGCAGCAAACGCATTTCTTGAGGAGACAAAATGAGCAACATCCTGATTATCAACGGGGCGAAAAAATTCGCGCACTCCAACGGCCAGTTAAATGACACCCTGACCGAAGTTGCCGATGGGCTGCTGCGCGATCTGGGTCATCAGGTTAAGATCGTCCGCGCCGACAGCGACTATGACATTAAAGAAGAGGTGCAGAATTTCGTCTGGGCTGACGTGGTGATTTGGCAGATGCCAGGCTGGTGGATGGGCGCGCCATGGACAGTAAAAAAATATATGGATGATGTCTTTACCGAAGGTCACGGTACGCTCTATGCCAGCGATGGCCGCACGCGTTCCGATGCCGCTAAAAAGTACGGTTCCGGCGGTCTGGTGCAGGGGAAAAAATATATGCTGTCACTGACGTGGAACGCGCCGATGGAAGCATTTACCGAAAAAGATCAGTTTTTCCACGGCGTAGGCGTAGATGGCGTCTATCTGCCCTTCCATAAAGCCAACCAGTTCCTGGGCATGGACGCGCTGCCAACGTTTATTGCCAACGACGTGATTAAAATGCCGGATGTTCCGCGCTATACCGCAGAATATCGCAAGCATCTGAGCGAAATTTTTGCTTAACTGGTCATCCTGGAATTAGAAGGAGTTAACCATGCTTACCGTCATTGCCGAAATTCGCACGCGTCCGGGCCAACATCACCGTCAGGCCGTCCTCGACCAGTTTGCGAAAATTATTCCAACCGTTCTTAAAGAAGAGGGGTGCCACGGTTACGCGCCGATGGTGGATCATGCCGCGGGCGTGAGTTTTCAGACTCTGGCGCCTGACTCGATCGTGATGATTGAACAGTGGGAAAGCGTTGCGCACCTTGAGGCGCATCTGCAAACCCCGCATATGAAAGCCTATAGCGACGCGGTAAAAGACGATGTGCTGGAAATGAATATTCGTATTCTGGAATCCGGCGTTTAAGTTATTACCCTCGTCTGACGTCTCCCTGATGCGATGCGCAAGTGTCGCCATCAGGCTGCGGCGTCATGTCGAATTCGCTTATCCGGCCTGCGCCACGCAGACCGGATAAAGCGTGCAACAACCGTTACACGTCGAGATCTGCGAGATCGCCTTTTTCCTGTAGCCAGTTGCGTCGATCTTCAGAACGTTTCTTCGCCAGCAGCATATCCATCATCGCGTTAGTACGCTGATCGTCTTCATCGCTAATGGTGAGCTGCACCAGGCGGCGAGTATTTGGATCAAGCGTGGTTTCGCGTAACTGCATCGGGTTCATTTCACCCAGGCCTTTGAAACGCTGTACGTTCGGCTTGCCTTTCTTACGCTTCAGTTGTTCCAGTACGCCCGCCTTCTCTTCTTCCGTCAGCGCGTAATAGACCTCTTTACCCAAATCGATACGGTATAGCGGCGGTAGCGCGACATAGACATGACCATTCTTCACCAGCGCGCGGAAATGTCTGACAAACAGCGCGCAAAGCAGAGTAGCGATATGCAAACCATCGGAGTCCGCATCCGCCAGGATACAGATCTTGCCGTAGCGCAGCTGACTCAGATCGTCGCTGTCCGGATCGATACCGATCGCCACGGAAATATCATGCACCTCTTGCGAGGCAAGCACTTCATCGGAAGAGACTTCCCAGGTGTTAAGGATCTTACCTTTGAGCGGCATGATCGCCTGATATTCGCGATCGCGCGCCTGCTTGGCGGAACCGCCTGCCGAATCCCCTTCCACAAGGAACAGCTCGGTCCGATTAAGATCCTGCGCGGTACAGTCCGCCAGTTTCCCCGGCAACGCCGGACCGCTGGTGAGCTTTTTGCGCACCACTTTTTTTGCGGCACGCAGTCGCCGCTGCGCGCTGGCAATCGCCATCTCTGCCAGTTGTTCCGCCGCCTGCACGTTCTGGTTCAGCCACAGGCTGAAAGCATCTTTCACCACGCCGGAAACAAATGCCGCACATTGACGCGACGACAGACGCTCTTTAGTCTGCCCGGCAAATTGCGGGTCCTGCATTTTCACGGAGAGCACATAAGCGCAGCGATCCCAGATATCTTCCGCCGACAGTTTGACGCCGCGCGGCAAAATATTGCGGTATTCGCAAAATTCGCGCATCGCGTCGAGCAGGCCCTGGCGCAGACCGTTGACGTGCGTCCCCCCCTGCATGGTCGGGATCAGGTTGACGTAGCTTTCCGTCAGTAATTCGCCGCCTTCCGGCAGCCACAATAGCGCCCAGTCAACCGCTTCCGTTTCACCGTTAAAATTACCGATAAACGGCTTTTCCGGCAGCGTCGGCAGGCCGTTTACCGCTTCGCCCAGATAGTCGTTCAGGCCATCCTGGTAGCACCAGCGCTGCTCGCTGTTATTCACTTCATCTTTAAAAGTGATTTCTACGCCGGGACACAACACCGCTTTTGCTTTCAGTACGTGCATTAAGCGAGAGACAGAAAAACGCGGGCTGTCGAAGAAACTTTCGTCCGGCCAGAAATGCACGCTGGTGCCAGTATTACGTTTACCGCAGGTGCCGACAACCTGCAAATCCTGCACTTTTTCGCCGTTTTCAAACGCGATGTTATAGACCTGACCGTCGCGGCGCACGGTCACTTCCACGCGCTTTGACAGGGCATTCACTACCGAAATCCCCACCCCATGCAGACCACCAGAGAACTGATAGTTCTTATTGGAGAATTTACCGCCGGCATGAAGTCGACAGAGGATCAGTTCTACCGCCGGAACCCCCTCTTCCGGATGGATATCCACCGGCATCCCGCGTCCGTCGTCAATCACTTCCAGCGATTGATCGGCATGTAAAATGACATCCACGCGTTTGGCGTGACCTGCCAGTGCTTCATCCACACTATTATCAATCACTTCCTGACCCAAATGGTTGGGACGGGTCGTATCGGTGTACATTCCCGGGCGGCGGCGTACCGGCTCAAGCCCAGTGAGTACCTCAATGGCATCAGCGTTATAAGTTTGCGTCATGGTTTAATTAGCAATTCGAATTGATTGTCAGCAACTGTGCAGTCCAAGAAAATCGACAATCTGGTTGAAATAATCTTCGAAGCCCGTGAATGCGTGATTACCACCCTCGGTCACTGTCTGACGGCAGGAGGCGTAATATGCCACCGCCTGGCGGTAATCCAGCACTTCATCGCCCGTCTGTTGCAGTAGCCAGATCAGGTCCGGCGCTTCCAGCGGGTCAATCTGCATGACTTTAAGATCATAAATATGGCGAGACTCTAGCACATATTGCTGCCCGGTGTAGGGGTTCTCGTTCTGACCGAGATAGTCGGTTAGTAATTCAAAGGGCCGCACGGCGGGATTCACCACCACAGCCGGCAGCATAAAACATTGCGACAGCCAGGTGGCGTAATAACCACCCAGCGACGATCCTACCAGCCCTAATGGCGCACCGCCATGCTCAAGCACGAGAGATTCCAGCAACTCCGCCGCATCGGCAGGATACGGCGGCAGCTGAGGGACGATCATCTCAACATGCGGATGACGCTCCGCCAGCCAGTTTTTTAGCTGGCACGCTTTTGCCGAGCGAGGGGAACTGTTGAATCCGTGCAAATAGAGAAGCGTAGACATCAGTATCCTTCCGAAGCGGTATCGGGTCGGAACCGGGTATCCTGCAGGCGATGCACTTCCGTCTCCAGGACGCCGTTCGCCCGGAGCTCCAGCGTACGCCAGCCCGGCGCGATAGTATCCAGCGTAAAGTTCGCGCAGTGTGGTTTGAACTGTACGCAGGTTGACGGCGACGCCAGCAGACGGCGACCGTTCCAGTCAAGATCCAGCTCCTGGTGAATATGTCCGCATAACAGATATTTTACACGCGGGAAATTCGCCAGCACGCTATCCAGCTCACCGGCATTACGCAAGCTGTGCTGATCCAACCAACTGCACCCTGCCGGCAACGGATGGTGGTGCAAAAGGAGCAATGTCTGTCTCTCTGGCGCATCGGCGAGCTTACGCTCAAGCCATTCCAGTTGGAACTCGCTCAGTTCGCCATGCGGTACGCCAAACACCTGGCTATCCAGCAACAAAATCTGCCATTGTTCACCGATTAACACGCGTTTAGCCGGGGAAATCCCCGCCTCTTGCAGCGCGCTGTACATTGCCGGCTGAAAATCATGATTGCCCGGTAGCCAAACGCAAGGCGCGCGAAAGCTTGCGATACCCTCAGCAAAATGCTGATAAGCCGCAGCGGATTGATCCTGCGCCAGATCGCCGGTCGCCACGATCAGATCATATTCATACTGTTGCGCCCGAATAGCCTCCAGCACGGCCTGGTAACTTTCCCAGGTATTGACGCCTAACAGCGTTTCATGCTTTTCGGCAAACAGGTGAGTATCTGTAATTTGTAAAATCCTGACTCGGGCCTCACCAGCCAGAGGTAGGGTTAACAGGCTTTCCAAATGGTGTCCTTAGGTTTCACGACGCTAATAAACCGGAATCGCCATCGCTCCATGTGCTAAACAGAATCGTAGCCAGTCGGCCAGAAACTGATTAATTTGATGCTTTTCGTCGCGTTGATGCAACTTTTTATTTGGATAATCATACCGCGCTTTGAAGCGAAAGATCTGCTGGCTTGAACACACTTCAGCCACCATCGCATCATGGTAGAGGCGCACCGTCAGCGACGGCAGGCTCCAGTAGGTGATGGCTGGCGCCGTTTGCTCGATCGTTACAAGCGTAGTGTATCGGGTCGATTCCACAATCGTTAACCGATATTGTACGTTGCCCACCTGATAGCTCACCATTTCACCGGGGGCGTCATTGCGCGGCAGCAGGCGGCGCAATTGCGAAAAATTGGTTTCGCACAAACGCATCATTTCTGGGAAGTCAGGTGTATAACGCTTCATTTTTTCCACTCGTTTTTTAACTCTTGATGATGCAACTGAAGCCATTGCAAAGCGATGACTGCGGCTGCGTTGTCGATTTTCCCCTCTTCTACCCACTGGTATGCCTGTTCCCGGCTTACCACATGAACCCGAATATCTTCGTTTTCATCCGCCAGACCATGAATACCTGCCGCGGTCGTGGCGTCCACTTCACCCACCAGAATAGATGAGCGCTCGCTGGTTCCTCCTGGACTCGCCAGGTAACTGATGACCGGTCGGGTGCGGCCTACGGTCAGCCCCGCTTCTTCCATCGCCTCCCGCCGAGCGACCGCCTCAATGGTTTCGCTTTCTTCTATCATGCCAGCGACCATCTCCAGCAGCCACGGCGTAACGCTTGTGTCATACGCGGCAATACGAATCTGTTCGACCAGCACCACCTCGTCGCGTTCAGGGTCAAAGGGTAGCAAGACGGCGGCGTGCCCGCGCTCAAAAATTTCGCGCTTTACCTCGCCACTCATTTCTCCGTTGAATAAACGATGGCGGAATCGATACATATCCAATGAAAAAAAACCGCGATAGCGCGTTTCCCGTGCAATAATTTCTACATCGCTTTTGGTGAAAGTAACTGGCAAGTTGTCTGATTTACGCATTGTGCTGCCCTGCTAGCAATAATGATTAAATGATGAATTTCAAGGGTGGTTGACTGCTGTTTTATCACCCTTGTGGTAAATTGGTGCCAATTAAGGCTCGTATGGCACGTAACGCCAACTTTTTGCAGTGGCAGATTCTGCTAGAATCAGCAATTATTTTTACAAATTGATCAGCGCTAAATACTGCTTCACAACAAGGAATGCAAATGAAGAAATTGCTCCCCATCCTTATCGGCCTGAGCCTGTCGGGGTTCAGCACACTAAGCCAGGCAGAGAACCTGATGCAAGTTTATCAGCAAGCACGCCTGAGCAACCCGGAATTGCGTAAATCCGCTGCCGATCGCGATGCTGCATTCGAAAAAATTAACGAAGCGCGTAGTCCTTTACTGCCGCAACTGGGTTTAGGTGCCGACTACACCTACAGCAACGGTTATCGCGATGCGAACGGTATCAACTCCAATGAAACCAGCGCTTCTCTGCAATTAACGCAAACGCTATTTGATATGTCGAAATGGCGTGGGCTCACCCTGCAAGAAAAAGCAGCAGGCATTCAGGATGTTACCTATCAAACCGATCAGCAGACGCTGATCCTCAATACCGCGAACGCATATTTTAAGGTATTGAACGCTATTGATGTGCTTTCCTATACCCAGGCGCAAAAAGAGGCTATCTACCGTCAGTTAGATCAAACGACGCAACGTTTTAACGTGGGTCTGGTCGCCATTACCGACGTGCAAAACGCCCGTGCGCAATATGATACCGTACTGGCGAATGAAGTGACCGCCCGCAACAACCTAGATAACGCGGTAGAAGAGCTGCGCCAGGTAACCGGCAATTATTACCCGGAGCTGGCGTCGCTTAACGTCGAGCATTTTAAAACCGACAAACCTAAAGCTGTGAATGCGCTGCTGAAGGAAGCGGAAAACCGTAACCTGTCGCTGTTGCAGGCGCGTTTAAGTCAGGATCTGGCGCGCGAGCAAATCCGTCAGGCGCAGGATGGTCATCTGCCGACGCTGAATTTAACGGCCTCAACCGGCGTTTCTGATACCTCTTATAGCGGTTCTAAAACCAACTCCGCCCAGTACGACGATAGCAACATGGGGCAGAATAAAATCGGCCTGAACTTCTCCCTGCCGCTGTATCAAGGCGGAATGGTTAACTCGCAGGTAAAACAGGCGCAGTATAACTTCGTCGGCGCAAGCGAACAGCTGGAAAGCGCGCATCGTAGCGTGGTGCAGACCGTACGTTCTTCCTTTAACAATATTAACGCCTCCATCAGCAGCATCAACGCGTATAAACAGGCGGTCGTTTCCGCGCAAAGTTCTTTGGATGCAATGGAAGCCGGTTACTCGGTCGGTACACGTACCATTGTTGACGTACTGGATGCCACCACCACTCTGTATGATGCCAAGCAGCAACTGGCCAACGCGCGTTATACCTATTTGATTAATCAGTTAAATATCAAATATGCGCTCGGTACGCTGAACGAGCAGGATCTGCTCGCGCTTAACAGTACGTTGGGTAAACCTATCCCGACGTCGCCGGAAAGCGTAGCGCCGGAAACGCCAGAGCAGGATGCTGCCGCAGACGGTTATAATGCCCATAGCGCCGCGCCGGCAGTACAGCCGACCGCCGCTCGCGCCAACAGCAATAACGGCAATCCATTCCGGCATTGATAAGTTATTCGCTGGCGCTGTGCTTATCAGACCTGTGCCCTTGTAGGTCTGGTAAGCGCGGCGCTACCTGCCATAAAGCCGCACCTGAACGTAAGACAACGTAAAGATCCTGCTATTCCGCCGCATTCTCGCCTTTTCTCGCTTCAATTTCGACCAGTCATCCTCTATTCTGAACGCATGTTGTATTTACCACTGGGTCCTGGAAGACAAATATGAAACGGACAAAATCTATACATCACGCCTCGTTCCGCAAAAGCTGGAGCGCGCGGCATTTAACGCCGGTCGCCCTGGCGGTTACGGCTGTTTTTATGCTGGCTGGCTGTGAAAAAAGCGATGAAACCGTATCGCTGTATCAAAACGCTGATGACTGTTCAGCGGCGAATCCGGGCAAAAGCGCGGAGTGTACAACCGCGTATAACAATGCGCTGAAAGAAGCTGAACGTACCGCACCAAAATACGCCACTCGTGAAGACTGTATCGCTGAATTCGGCGAAGGCCAGTGCCAGCAGGCTCCTGCGCAAGCGGGAATGGCACCGACCGGTGAAGGCCAGGCTCAGGCGCAGAATCAAAGCAGCGGCAGCTTCTGGATGCCGCTGATGGCGGGCTACATGATGGGCCGACTGATGGGCGGCGGAATGGGCGCTCAGCAACCGCTGTTTAGCTCGAAAAACCCGGCCAGCCCTGCATACGGCAAATATACCGATGCAGCAGGTAAAAACTACGGCGCGGCGCAACCGGGCCGGACAATGACCGTACCGAAAACCGCGATGGCGCCGAAACCAGCCACCACCACAACCGTTACCCGCGGCGGTTTTGGCGAATCCGTCGCCAAACAGAGCACCATGCAGCGTAGCGCTGCCGGTACTTCAACACGTTCGATGGGCGGCTGATACGCATGGAAAGAGTCAGTATTACCGAGCGCCCGGACTGGCGCGATAAAGCGACTGAATACGGGTTTAATTTTCACACTATGTATGGTGAACCGTACTGGTGTGAAGACGCTTATTACAAGTTAACGCTCGCCCAGGTGGAAAAACTGGAAGACGTTACCGCCGAGCTGCACCAGATGTGCCTCAAGGTAGTAGAACGCGTCATCGCCAGCGATGAGCTGATGACGAAGTTTCGTATTCCAAAACATACCTGGGGTTTTGTTCGTCAGTCCTGGCAAACGCAACAACCGTCGCTCTATTCCCGCCTCGATCTGGCCTGGGACGGTATCGGCGAGCCTAAGCTACTCGAAAATAATGCCGACACGCCAACATCGCTGTATGAAGCGGCGTTTTTTCAGTGGATTTGGCTGGAAGATCAGATCAACGCGGGCAATCTGCCGGAAGGCAGCGATCAGTTTAATAGCCTGCAGGAAAAGCTGATTGAACGCTTTGCTGAACTTCGCGAGCAATACGGTTTTCAGTTGCTGCATCTCACCTGCTGTCGCGATACGATTGAGGATCGCGGCACCATTCAGTATTTACAGGATTGCGCGGCCGAAGCGGAAATCGCCACCGAGTTTCTCTATATCGACGATATTGGTCTGGGGGAAAAAGGCCAATTTACGGATCTGCAGGATCAGGTCATTGCGAACCTGTTCAAGCTCTATCCGTGGGAATTTATGCTGCGCGAGATGTTTTCCACCAAGCTGGAAGATGCCGGCGTGCGCTGGCTGGAACCGGCCTGGAAAAGCATTATCTCCAATAAAGCGTTATTGCCGCTGTTGTGGGAGATGTTCCCGGACCATCCGAATCTGTTGCCTGCGTATTTCGCCGAAGACGAACATCCGCAAATGGATAAATATGTTGTGAAACCGATCTTCTCCCGCGAAGGGGCGAACGTATCGATTATTGAGAACGGTAAAACGATCGAATCCGTGGAAGGCCCGTATGGCGAAGAGGGTATGATCGTGCAACAGTTCTATCCGCTGCCAAAATTCGGCGACAGTTACACCCTGATTGGTAGCTGGCTGATTAACGATCAGCCCGCCGGAATTGGTATCCGTGAAGATCGGGCGCTGATCACCCAGGATCTCTCCCGCTTCTATCCGCATATTTTTGTCGAAGGATAGATTTTCCTGTAAGCCCGATGCGCGTAGCGCCATCGGGCAATCATTCAGCGCCTTATCCGGCCTACCCCACCTGCACCGACAACATACTTATACTGCCCATCTCAATACCGTCGACCGGGATGGTGATAGGTTCTTTGCCATCCCAGGCGCCAAGTACATACAGCAAAGGCAAAAAGTGCTCCGGCGTCGGGTTTGATAAGGCCCCCCCTTCATGTTGCAGATAATTCACCAGCGGGTGCTGTTCTACCTGCCCCTGCCACGTCAGATTGGCTTTCACAAAGTCATTAAATGACGCCGCCCAGGGATACGGTATATTGTCACCGTGCCAACGCACAGTCCGCAGGTTATGAACTACATTCCCGCTGGCCACCAGCATCACGCCTTCGTCACGCAGCGTCGCCAGCTTACGACCCACCTCAAAATGCCATGCCGCCGGTTTGGTACTATCAACACTAAGCTGCACCATCGGGATATCCGCATTCGGGTACATCTTGATCAATACGCCCCAGGAGCCGTGATCAAATCCCCACGCCTCTTTATCGAGCGCGACGGGAACGGGAGCCAACAGTTCAACCAGACGCTGCGCCAACGCAGGCGATCCAGGGGCCGGATAATGCGTGTCATACAGCGCCTGCGGAAAACCGCCAAAATCATGGAGAGTTTGCGGCCTTTCCATCGCTGTGACGCCCGTCCCGCGGGTATACCAGTGCGCCGACACCACCACTATCGCCTGTGGTCGCGGCAGGGCTTCCCCCAATCGCCGCCAGGCGCGGGTATAATCGTTATCATCCAGCACGTTCATCGGGCTGCCATGCCCCAAAAACAATGCTGGCATACACGTTAAAGACATGATGTTATCCTTACAGGAAAGACATTTTGTTAACATCACCATACGCTTTCTTCACAGAGGAAGAACTCAGATAACTATGATGAAGATCATCAGTTATTTTGAAGGTCAGGTTCGGACGGCAAATTGATAAGGAGTAATGGATGTCAGTACCACTTATTCTGACCTTAGTGGCGGGCGCCGCCACCTTTATTGGCGCGTTTCTTGGCGTTCTCGGCCAAAAACCGTCTAACCGCGTGCTGGCTTTTTCGCTGGGCTTCGCCGCAGGGATCATGCTGCTCATCTCGCTGATGGAGATGCTGCCCGCCGCGCTTGATACCGAGGGAATGTCGCCCGTACTGGGCTACGGGATGTTTATTATCGGCCTGTTGGGCTACTTCGGGCTGGACCGCCTGCTTCCTCACGCTCATCCGCAGGATCTGGTGCAAAAAAGGCAGCAGCCGCTTCCCGGCTCGATAAAACGCACTGCGATTTTATTGACGCTCGGCATTAGCCTGCACAACTTTCCGGAAGGGATCGCCACCTTTGTCACTGCCAGCAGCAATCTTGAACTGGGCTTCGGCATCGCACTGGCGGTGGCGTTGCACAATATTCCTGAAGGTCTGGCGGTCGCCGGCCCGGTTTATGCCGCGACGGGCTCAAAACGTACCGCGATTTTTTGGGCCGGTATCTCCGGCATGGCGGAAATTCTTGGCGGCGTGCTGGCGTGGCTGATTTTGGGCAGTCTGGTTTCGCCGATCGTTATGGCGGCTATCATGGCGGCAGTCGCCGGCATTATGGTGGCGCTCTCCGTCGATGAACTGATGCCGCTGGCAAAAGAGATCGATCCTAACAATAACCCCAGTTATGGCGTGCTTTGCGGTATGTCCATCATGGGGCTCAGCCTCGTCATTTTGCAGACGATAGGTATCGGTTAAGAGAAACGTCGCGCCGGATGCAGGCCTTTAGCCAGGCAACATCCGGCTGCCCGGCAAGGATATGCGCTATTTCTGCTCATTCATCACGCTGTCGCCTTCGTTCGTCTGGCGAAAACGTTTCGTTCGCGCTTCAAGTAATGCATCTCTGTCTTGCCGAAACGCTCTGCAATAACGCTTCATATGGCAAATATACCCTACCGCCACCAGAACGATTAATATTATCCAATACCAGGCAATAAACATCCTTTTTACCCTTAAAATTTAACATCACTAAACATTTAACGTTAAAATTTTACATACCCTTATTTTGACGTATTCATATACTGGCATATTTGTGGAACAAATAAATGATTTTGATCATATAAATCAGTGGTGAAACCCAATAATGAAAGAGGTATTAAGCAGAAAACAATGTCGATAAGATCACACTTCGTACTAATTTATATTGTTCTTAAAATATCACCCTCCTACTATCGACTTATTAAGGTAATTAAAAAATATTGATGCAGAGTATATTTTAAAATAAGCAATAACATCATTAGTTATATTTAAAGACCAATCATTTACCTCATTTATCATTCATAAAAACATAGTATATTCAGAAGTATTATATTTAGAAGTTGTATATAAGGAGATATATCCATGTTTAATCAATACCGGAAAACAATACTTGCCGGCGCTGTCGCACTGACATGCGGACTCACCGCAGCCAGTACGTTTGCCGCAGGTTTTCAACCGGCACAGCCCGCAGGGAAATTAGGCGCAGTCGTTGTCGATCCTTACGGAAACGCCCCTCTCACCGCACTGGTGGAATTAGATAGCCATATTATTTCAGACGTTAAAGTTACTGTACATGGCAAAGGGGAAAAAGGCGTTCCTGTTACTTATACCGTTGGGAAAGAGTCTTTAGAAACCTATGACGGTATTCCGATTTTTGGCCTTTATCAGAAATTTGCCAACAACGTCACGGTAGAATATAAAGAAAACGGCAAAGCCATGAAGGATGACTATGTGGTGCAGACGTCCGCCATCGTCAACCATTATATGGATAACCGTTCTATTTCAGATCTCCAGCAAACGAAAGTTATTAAAGTCGCGCCAGGATTTGAAGATCGCCTTTATCTGGTAAATACCCATACTTTTACGCCGCAGGGCGCTGAATTTCACTGGCACGGCGAAAAAGATAAAAATGCGGGCATTCTTGATGCCGGTCCGGCGGGTGGGGCTTTGCCTTTCGATATCGCCCCTTATACGTTTGTGGTCGACACCCAGGGTGAATACCGCTGGTGGCTGGATCAAGATACCTTCTACGACGGCCACGATATGAATATCAACAAACGCGGCTACCTGATGGGTATTCGTGAAACGCCTCGCGGCACCTTTACCGCGGTGCAGGGCCAACACTGGTACGAGTTTGATATGATGGGGCAAATTCTTGCCGATCATAAACTGCCGCGCGGGTTCCTGGATGCGTCTCATGAATCCATCGAAACCGTGAACGGCACCGTACTGCTGCGCGTCGGCAAACGCGATTACCGCAAAGAAGATGGCATACATGTTCACACTATTCGCGACCAAATCATTGAGGTCGATAAGTCTGGCCGCGTAGTGGACGTTTGGGATTTAACCAAAATCCTCGACCCTATGCGTGATGCGCTGCTCGGCGCTCTGGATGCGGGCGCAGTATGTGTGAACGTCGATCTGGCCCATGCCGGACAGCAGGCGAAACTCGAACCGGATACGCCGTATGGCGATGCGCTTGGTGTCGGTGCTGGCCGTAACTGGGCGCACGTCAACTCTATCGCTTATGACGCGAAAGATGACTCCATTATCCTTTCTTCCCGCCATCAGGGTATTGTAAAAATTGGTCGCGATAAGCAGGTGAAATGGATACTGGCGCCGTCTAAAGGCTGGAATAAACAACTAGCCAGTAAATTGCTGAAACCAGTAGACGATCATGGTAAGCCGTTGACCTGTGACGAAAACGGCAAGTGTCAGAACACCGATTTCGATTTCACCTATACCCAACATACGGCATGGCTTTCCAGCAAAGGCACGTTAACGGTCTTTGATAACGGCGATGGTCGCGGCCTGGAGCAACCGGCCCTACCGACCATGAAATATTCCCGTTTTGTCGAATATAAGATCGATGAGAAGAAAGGCACCGTACAACAAGTTTGGGAATACGGTAAAGAGCGTGGATATGATTTCTATAGTCCTATCACCTCGGTTGTTGAATACCAAAAAGACCGCGACACCATGTTCGGCTTTGGCGGTTCTATTAATCTGTTCGACGTTGGTCAACCAACAGTCGGCAAACTTAATGAGATTGACTATAAAACGAAAGAAGTGAAAGTTGAAATTGATGTGCTGTCGGATAAACCCAACCAGACTCACTATCGTGCGTTACTGGTTCATCCAACGCAAATGTTTAAATAAATCACGAGAAGGAATTAATATGTCATCTAAATGGATTACCTCTTTATTTAAAAGCGTAGTATTAACCGCGGCATTGGTCACTCCTTTTGCGGCCTCGGCTTTTACCGAGGGCACAGATTATATGGTTCTGGAGAAACCGATTCCTAATGCGGATAAAACGCTGATTAAGGTATTTAGCTACGACTGCCCTTTCTGCTACAAATATGACAAAGCCGTAACAGGTCCGGTTTCTGATAAAGTAGCCGATCTCGTTACGTTCACTCCGTTCCACCTGGAAACAAAAGGCAAATATGGCAAACAGGCCAGCGAAGTATTTGCAGTCCTGATCGCCAAAGATAAAGCTGCCGGGATTTCGTTGTTTGATGCTAAATCACAATTCAAAAAAGCGAAGTTCGCCTGGTACACGGCTTACCATGATAAGAAAGAGCGCTGGTCAGATGGGAAAGATCCGGCGGCATTTATTAAAACCGGGCTGGACGCCGCAGGCATGAGCCAGGCTGATTTTGAAGCGGCGCTGAAAGATCCTGCCGTTCAGGAGACTCTGGAAAAATGGAAAGCCGCCTATGACGTTGCCAAAATTCAGGGTGTTCCGGCTTACGTCGTCAACGGCAAGTACCTTATCTACACCAAAAACATCAAATCCATCGATTCTATGGCTGAACTCGTTCGGGAACTGGCCACTAAAAAATAAGCAGGAAAACGATTATGGATTTTATTAAGGGATTATGGCGAGACCTACGCGCAAGACCAGTAGATACGCTGGTGAGATGGCAGGAACAGCGCTTTCTGTGGCTGTTAATGGCCGTCGCGATGGGAGGGTTGATTATCCTGGCGCACTCGTTCTTCCAAATCTACCTCTACATGGCACCGTGCGAGCAGTGTGTTTACATCCGTTACGCGATGTTTGTGATGGTAATTGGCGGGGTGATTGCGGCGATAAATCCCAAAAATATCGTGCTGAAGCTGATTGGCTGCATCGCGGCGTTTTATGGCAGCATTATAGGCATTAAGTTTTCTATTAAGCTTAATGGTATCCATCATGCGGTACATAATGCGGACCCCGATTCACTTTTTGGCGTGCAAGGATGTTCGACTGACCCGACCTTTCCTTTCAACTTACCGTTGGCGGAATGGGCACCGGAGTGGTTTAAACCTACCGGAGACTGCGGTTATGACGCACCTATCGTCCCTGATGGCGTGACGCTCAGTAACGTACAGCAGTGGTTTGTCGATCTCTACCAGCAGTCCGAAGGCTGGTATCTGCTTCCGCCCTGGCATTTTATGAACATGGCGCAGGCATGTCTGTTGGCCTTTGGGCTGTGCCTGGTTCTGCTGCTGGTCATGAGCGGTGCCTGGGCATTGAAACTGGCCAGAGGCAAATAACCTGAATAGATAAACCAAAGCAGAGGTCTGCATTCAGACCACTGCTTTTCTCACAATAATTCTACCATTCAGCTTATTCGTCGTTCTTTGAAACTGAACAATATGACACCAGAGGTGACTAGTCCTGATATAGGTTGACAGTTTTTTGTCTGTAAAACGCCTGATGAACATCATCGGCTTTTTTCAACCATGATCCGTTCGATCAGCTGGCTTTGCGCTCATGCGCCTGGCGGTAAGCCACCAGATCTTCAATCGTGACCACCGCCATATTATGCTGGCCTGCAAACGCGATACACTCCGGCGCGCGCGCCATCGTCCCATCGTCGTTAGTCAACTCGCACAGTACACCTGCAGGTTTAAAACCGGCCAGCGTCATCAGATCGATGGTCGCCTCCGTATGACCGCCGCGCGTCAGCACGCCGCCCGCCTGAGCGCGCAGTGGGAAAACGTGCCCCGGACGGTTAAGATCGGACGGTTTTGCGCCATCCTTAATTGCCGCACGCACCGTAGTGACACGGTCAGCGGCGGAAACGCCGGTGGTCACGCCTTCTGCGGCTTCAATGGTCACGGTAAAACCGGTGCCGTAGGCGCTGGTGTTGTTTTCCACCATCATTGGCAAGTCGAGCTGCTTACGACGGTCTTCAGTAATGCACAGGCAAACAATACCGCTACCGTGACGAATGGTTAACGCCATCTGTTCTACGGTCATCGTCTCTGCGGGGAAAATCATATCGCCTTCGTTTTCACGATCTTCATCATCAAGCACCATCACACCGCGTCCTTCACGCAGCGCATCCAGTGCAAGTTCAACACGTTCAAAAGGCGTACCAAAAGAGGAAAGTAGCGTCTGATTCATGGTAAAAAAACCTCATTAACATTATGGTTACCAGAATCAGGGCAGTCTTAGGAGTGCCGACAAGCGGCAAAAAAATAACGTGAGCGGGTCCATGCCCGACTGGATCGTTACCCTCTCCCATCCGGACTTTAACCGTCGGCCCCGGAATTACACCGGATCTGCTGACCTTTTCGCTATGGCAAAAAGCGCTCGCGGGCTTTCAACCTGCTCTCCGCGTTCCGTCACGGCGCGCCGTGATGAGAAATGCGTTAAACATCGCTGATTTACCGCCGGTGGGGAATTTCGCCCCGCCCTGAGAATAAGCGGGTTAACTATAACGCTATTGATTACCTTCATCAACGCCTTTACTCCGTATGACGTCACACAATTCTGGTTTATGGCGTCCACATATCGCACTACAATAAGAGCTAACACTTACCAGTTCAGGGAAACCACAATGATTGACCCGAAAAAAATTGAGCAAATCGCACGCCAGGTTCATGAGTCAATGCCGAAAGGTATTCGCGAGTTCGGGGAAGATATCGAGAAAAAAATCCGTCAAACGCTGCAATCTCAGCTAACGCGTCTCGATCTGGTGAGCCGCGAAGAGTTTGATGTCCAGACTCAGGTCTTGCTGCGCACCCGGGAAAAACTGGCGCTGCTGGAGCAACGCCTCAGCGAACTGGAAGCTCGCGACAAACCTGAAGGAGTAAAACCTGCGCCCGCCATCCCGCCAGTCGATCCACAAGAGTAAAAACGTGAACGGGCCTGACGGCCCGCTCATATAAGATCTGAATAATGTCCTGCACCTGTAAAGGGAGCCTGCATTAGTGTTCTAATTCTAACCTTTTCGCCTGAGTCGCCTGCTGGCAGTAAAGCGCGTAACGCTTGCAAAACCAGTCGCGGTGCTCCTCGTCCATATTGCCGGTTACCGCCTGGATATCAACAGGACGCCCCTCCGCCTGCATTCTGGCAAAACTGCGCGCCAGAAAATCGAAATTATTTAATGAATAGACGTTATTGTTGTTCATCAGCATACCCTCCAGTTATTGAATTCTGTTAAGGCTATATGCTTTTTCTAATTTCAGTATTTCCCTATATGTACGGCGGCTTTATACATAACGTGCGCAAATTTAATGCGCAAAATCACAATATTAACCAAAGATAACGACGGATAAATCGCTTTTCGGACTTAAGGAGATATGGGTCACATGATATTGTAACGCAATGAAATAACAAGCATGAAAATTATCACGAGAACACTCTTCTGAAGGCGGCGACAAGGATAGAAAATATGACCTTATTTGCGGAGTATAACAGCCCCTATCTGTTTGCCATCGCGTTCGTTTTCTTTATCGGCGTGCTGGAGATGATTTCTCTGATTTTTGGCCACTTTCTTTCAGGCGCGCTCGACGCCCATCTCGATCATTATGACGCCCTGTCATCCGGCCCTGCGGGCCAGGCGCTTCATTATCTGAATATTGGACGCGTTCCCGCACTGGTCGTCCTCTGTCTATTGGCCGGTTATTTCGGCCTCTTCGGTATCCTCATCCAGCATGGCGGGATCATGCTCTGGCAAGCGCCGCTCAGCAATCTGCTGCTGGTCCCGTTGAGCATTGTCCTGTCGGTCTTTGCCGTGCATTACAGCGGAAAAATCCTCGCGCCGTGGCTACCCAGAGATGAAAGCTCCGCCCTCAGGGAAGAGGAATTTATCGGCGGCATGGCGATTATTACCGGCCACGCCGCCGTTGCCGGTACACCTTGCGAAGGAAAATTTACCGATAAGTTCGGCCAGATTCACTATTTACTGCTGGAACCCGAAACGGGAAAAGAATTTAAAAAAGGAGACAAAGTGCTGATTGTCTGCCGACTTTCCGCAACGCGTTATTTGGCTGAGCGTACCTTCTATGTCTAATTGAGAGGAACTTACATAATGGATGATGTTTTTGGCATATTGCCATCATGGATGTTTACCGCCATCGTGGCGGTTATCGTCTTACTAATTATCGGGATCATTTTTGCTCGCCTTTATCGCCGCGCATCTGCGGAACAGGCGTTTGTCCGTACCGGGCTTGGCGGGCAAAAAGTGGTGATGAGCGGCGGCGCTATTGTGATGCCAATCTTTCACGAAATTATTCCGATCAATATGAATACCCTAAAACTTGAAGTCAGCCGTGCTACCGTCGACAGCCTGATCACCAAAGATCGTATGCGCGTTGACGTGGTCGTTGCTTTCTTCGTGCGTGTAAAACCCTCTGTTGAAGGTATTGCCACCGCCGCACAAACGCTTGGTCAGCGAACGCTGTCGCCGGAAGATCTGCGTATGCTGGTTGAGGATAAATTCGTTGACGCCTTACGCGCTACCGCAGCCCAGATGACGATGCATGAGCTACAGGATACGCGTGAAAACTTCGTTCAGGGCGTACAAAACACCGTTGCGGAAGATTTGTCGAAAAACGGCCTGGAGCTGGAAAGCGTCTCCTTAACCAACTTTAACCAAACGTCCAAAGAGCATTTCAACCCAAACAATGCCTTTGATGCCGAAGGTCTGACGAAACTGACGCAGGAAACCGAACGCCGCCGTCGTGAACGTAATGAAGTGGAACAGGATGTGGAAGTAGCGGTGCGCGAAAAGAACCGCGACGCGCTTGAGCGCAAGCTGGAAATCGAGCAGCAAGAAGCCTTTATGACTCTGGAGCAGGAGCAACAGGTTAAAACCCGCACCGCCGAACAAAACGCCAAAATTGCCGCTTTTGAGGCCGAGCGCCATCGCGAAGCAGAACAGACGCGCATTCTTGCTGAGCGGCAGATCCAGGAGACGGAGATCGAACGTGAGCAAGCAGTACGGTCCAGGAAAGTTGAGGCCGAGCGTGAAGTACGTATTAAAGAGATCGAACAGCAGCAGGTGACAGAAATCGCCAACCAGACGAAATCTATCGCCATTGCCGCCAAATCCGAGCAACAATCGCAAGCGGAAGCACGCGCCAACGACGCGCTGGCCGATGCGGTTCGCGCCCAGCAAAACGTAGAAACCACCCGCCAGACCGCCGAAGCGGATCGCGCCAAGCAGGTCGCTCTGATCGCCGCAGCGCAGGATGCGGAAACCAAAGCGGTCGAACTGACCGTTCGGGCAAAAGCAGAGAAAGAAGCGGCAGAATTGCAAGCCGCCGCCATCATCGAACTGGCGGAAGCAGCGCGTAAAAAAGGTCTGGCGGAAGCCGAAGCACAACGGGCGCTGAATGACGCTATCAACGTGCTTTCTGACGAACAAACCAGCCTCAAATTTAAACTAGCGCTCTTACAATCGTTGCCTGCTGTTATTGAGAAGTCTGTTGAACCGATGAAATCCATCGACGGCATTAAGATTATTCAGGTCGATGGCCTCAATCGCGGCGCGACGGCGGGCGACGTCGCCGCTGGCGGCGCTAACGGGGGAAACCTGGCGGAACAAGCGTTATCTGCCGCGCTCACCTATCGTACCCAGGCGCCGCTGATCGATTCGTTGTTAAACGAGATTGGCATCGCTGGCGGCTCGCTAAAGGCGCTGACCACACCGTTGGTTTCATCGGCAACGGATGAGATTAATCACGAAGCAACGGTAAAAGAGCAATAACCCCCGCCATATCTCCTGTCCCTGGTCATAAGACCGGGGATTTTTTATCTTTTTTCCACCTTGTCTGTACAAAGCGTTATGACCAGCAGGCCATTTTGCGTGGGCGATCCAGTAACGCAAAATCGGCGGGAGAAAGCCCTTGCGCCAGACAGGCCACCCACCAACAATCGCGATGTCAGCAAGGAGCTGAAACGGGAAAGCCCCTCCCGAGGAAGGGGCTTTAATAAGGAAAGGGTTATGATGCAACAGGTCATCATACTGATTGTTCTGTTACTGATAAGTTTCCCAGCTTACTAACAGCCAATCAGAGGGGGGAGAGATCCCCTCTCACCCTTATTCCTTTACTTTAGGTCGAAAAAAAAGCAGCGTCAACCGCGAGATACGCGTCGAAACAAAATGTCCGACGCGCCTTCAAAATCGGCGCCCGCAGCGTCTGTAACGCCTGATGTCGCGGTTTTACTTCTCGCTCTCGGTCTGGATCTTTTTGATGATATTGGTCGTGGAACAACCATCTTCGAAGTTCAGCACCATGACTTCGCCGCCGTTGGCCCAGACCTCTTCGCTGCCCGCGATCTCTTCCGGCTTATAGTCGCCGCCTTTTACCAGCAGATCCGGCAGAATACCGGCAATCAGTCGTTGCGGCGTATCCTCTTCAAAAGAGACAACCCAGTCGACTGACTCCAGCGCGCCCAGCACGATCATACGCTGTTCGAGCGGATTAACCGGACGGCTTTCGCCTTTCAGACGTTTAGTCGAGGCGTCACTATTGACCGCAACAATCAGGCGGTCGCCCAGTTTGCGCGCGTTCGCCAGATAAGAGACGTGGCCCGCGTGCAGAATATCGAAAACGCCGTTGGTCATGACCACTTTCTCGCCACGCTTACGCGCGCTGGCGACGGCCTGTCTCAGCTCCTCTTCGGTCATGACGCCGAAGCCGGTATCCGCGCGTCCGCGCACTGCGTTTTCTAGCTCAATAGGGGAAACCGTTGACGTCCCGAGTTTACCTACCACTACGCCCGCCGCCGCATTGGCGAAATAACACGCCTCCTCCAGGGTATTTCCCGCCGCCAGCGTCGCCGCCAGCACGCCGATCACCGTATCGCCCGCACCGGTAACATCATAAACTTCCTGCGCCTGCGTCGGCATATGTAGCGGCGCTTTATTCGGTTGCAGCAGCGTCATTCCCTGTTCGGAACGCGTGACCAACAGCGCGGAAAGGTCGTAATCGGCAATGAGCTTCATACCACGTTCAACCAGTTCGTCTTCGCTTTTACATTTCCCCGCAACCGCCTCGAATTCAGAAAGGTTTGGCGTCAGCAGCGTGGCGCCGCGGTAACGTTCAAAATCCGTTCCTTTCGGATCGATGAGCACCGGCACGCCCGCCTGGCGCGCCAGGGAAATCATAGTCTGCACGCTGGTCAGAGCGCCTTTGGCATAATCGGACAATACCAGCGCGCCGATCGATCCCAGCGCCTGGTTGATACGCTCATGCAACGGCTGCGGGTCCACCCCCTCAAAGCCTTCTTCAAAATCAAGACGAATGAGCTGCTGATTACGTGATAGCACGCGCAGTTTGGTAATCGTCGGATGCGTCGGCACAGAAACGAAGTCGCACTTCACATTGACCTCTGCCAGCGTTTTGCTCAGCGCGCGCGCGGCGTCATCAATACCCGTCAGGCCGACCAGACGGGCGTTCGCTCCCAGAGACGCAATGTTCATCGCCACGTTCGCCGCGCCGCCCGGGCGTTCCTCAACGGTATTTACCTTAACCACGGGCACCGGCGCTTCCGGTGAAATACGGCAAGTGGGGCCATACCAATAGCGATCCAGCATTACATCACCCACAACCATGACGCCTGCACGTTCAAACGCTGGCAGATTTACTTTCATTCCTGTCTCCTGAGAGATTCAAAATTTGCGCGCGATAATAGCATAATTCAAAGGGCTACCAGCCACTTCCGCCAGCTAGCCTGCACCAGCGCGCGCTCTTTGCTAAAACACGTCTGCGCCACATGACCGGGAAGCTCCTGCAACGCCAGATGGTGCAGTTCATCACGCAGTGTGGTGTAGGCGACCGTCAGCGTCTGCGCCTCGTGATCATCCATAATGCCGTTTTGCGCCAGAAGCTCCAGGATGCGCACGTTATCAGACCAGCGCGTTAATTTAGGTTTTTCATGAGCGTAGCGCAGTACCAGATATTGCGCGATAAACTCAATATCCGTAATACCGCCTTCATCAGCTTTAATATCAAAACGATCGCGATGCTTATTGCCGAGATGCGCCCGCATTTTCTCACGCATTTCACGCACTTCAGTCTGCAATGTCTTGCCGTCGCGCGCCGTCGTCATGATAGTGCGGCGCACCGCATCAAACTGTGAGGTAAGCTGCGGGTCGCCATATACCACGCGAGCGCGTACCAACGCCTGATGTTCCCAGGTCCAGGCTTCATGCTGCTGATAATCGGCAAACGCGTCCGCTGAAGTCACCAGCATTCCCGCCGCGCCAGAGGGGCGTAGACGCGCATCTACCTCATACAAAATGCCGGAGGAGGTGCGCGTACTGAACAGATGCATAATGCGCTGCGCCAGGCGCAGATAAAACTGCCGCCCGTCGATTTCGCGTTCGCCGTTGGTCATGACGTCCATCGGACAGTCATGCAGGAAGATGAGATCCAGATCGGAACTGTAGCCCAGCTCCCATCCGCCCAACTTGCCATAACCGACAACCGCAAACCCCCGCCCCTGGCGTTCGTCCAGATGCGCTGGCTGACCATAACGCGCAACCATTTGCGTCCACGCCTGCTGCACCACAGCATCAATCATCGCCTCCGCCAGCCATGTGAGGTGATCGCTCACTTTCATCACCGGCAGCGTACCGGCAATATCCGCCGCCGCAATCCGCAAAAGCTGTGCCTGTTTAAACTGGCGTAATGCCTCCAGTTGTTGCTCTTCGTCCTCTTCCGGCACGCGCAGTAAATATTGGCGTAATTCGTCGCGGTAAGCGTCGGTAGCCGTCGGCTGATAAAGCGTGCCGGGGTCGAGCAGTTCATCCAGCAACAACGGATAACGCGCCAGTTGGCTCGCTATCATTGGCGAAGCGGCGCAGAGCATAATCAGGTGTTTCAGCGCGCCGGGAAATTCGCTCAGCAGCTCCAGATAGGTGGTACGAGTGACAATCCCCGCCAGCAACGGCGTTATCCGCGATAGCGTAACAGCGGCGTCTTCGCGGGAACAGACGTCAGCAAGCAGGTGCGGCATCAGTTGGTCCAGCACTTGCCGCCCGCGCGGGCCGATAGGGCGTTTATCCAGTTCCTTACGGAAGTCAGCGATGAGGGTCAGAACCTGTCGCCGATCCTCATCGGCTAAATGCGCCAGCACTGGCGTCGAATCATCCTCCTGTAGCGCATCCTGCCATACTTCACGCCACGGCTCTGAACGTTCTTCCTCCTGCGGGGTATCGGCTTCATCATCGCCAATTAATTCGTTGAATACGCGGCGTACATTAGCCATATGATCCGTCAGTTTGCCAACAAGCTGCGGCCAGTTCTCCGCCTTCATCCCCCAGGCCAGCCGCGCCCGATTCAGATCGTCGGCAGGCAGTGTTTGCGTCTGTTCGTCATTGATGCTTTGCAGCAGATTCTCCAGACGACGTAGAAAAAGATAGGCCACGCGCAGTTGCGCCACGTCATTCTCAGGCAGCAAATGCAGCGCAGCGATAGCATCCAGCGTCGGCAGTAACGAACGCGACTGTAGCGACGGCTCGCGTCCGCCGCGGATGAGCTGGAATACCTGCACGATAAACTCAATTTCACGAATACCGCCCGCGCCAAGTTTAATGTTGTCTTTCAAACCGCGGCGTCGCACTTCGCGGGCGATCATCCCTTTCATATTGCGTAGCGACTGGATGACGCTGAAATCGATATAGCGGCGGAAAACGAAAGGCCGCAGCATGGCGCGTAACTCACGAGACCAGGCGTCGTCGTTATCGCCCATTAGCCGCGCTTTCACCATAGCGTAGCGTTCCCAGTCGCGTCCTTGCTCCTGATAGTAATCCTCCAGCGCGGCAAAACTCAGTACCAGCGGGCCGCTGTCGCCAAACGGTCGCAGGCGCATGTCCACCCGATAGACAAAGCCATCCATTGTGGGCTGATCGAGCGCTTTGATCAGCCGCTGCCCGAGACGCGTAAAAAACTGGGCGTTATCGAGTTCACGACGCCCGCCCCGGGTCTCGCCATGTTCCGGCCAGGCGAAAATCAGATCGATATCAGACGAAAAATTCAGTTCGCCGCCGCCCAGCTTGCCCATGCCTAAAATCAGCAGCGGCTGCGGAACGCCCTGCGGGTTACAGGGGGTTCCCCATTCGCGGCAACAGGCGGCATACAGCCAGTCGCGCGCCCCCACGATGAGCGTCTCCGCCAGATGGCTCAACTGTTGTAAAATAGTCTCGTCGTCCACCAGCGACAGCGTCTGCGCCCAGGCGATGCGTACCATGATGCGACGACGAAAAAGCCTCAGTTCACGCATCAGCGAGGCGTCGTCACAGACACCTGCCAACGCCTCCTGTAACCAGCCAGCATAATGTCGCCATTCATCAGCCTGCGGCGATGCGGATTCCAGTTCGGCAAGCCACTCCGGATGCGCTATCACGCTATCCAGCGCAAAATCGCTAAATGTAAGTACTGACTTCGCCTGCGCGCTAAGCGATGTCTCAGTAAATCCTTCTGGTAGGCGATCAACAACGGTCTGCCAGTACTGCGATAAGGGTGAAGAGAGCGGCGTCATTTAGGGGATATCCTTTAAATAATGCCGGATGACGGCGTTTCGCCTGATCCGGCCTACAAGTCCGCATACCGTAAGCCTGATAAGCGCAGCATCATCAGGCGCTTTCTACGGTTCTGATTATCGTTTTCCGCTGTGCAACCAGAACGGCTGCTGGTTAATGGCCTCATTACGGAAATGTTCAATTTCAATACGTTGTCCGGTAATAATGGCGTGACGCAATCCCTGCCAGTTCTCCAGCCATGCCTGCGCGACCATCGCATCATAATACCCGGCCAGCAGTAAAACGCTGTCAATATCGCGAGTCAAACGCGGCAACTGGTCGCGATACTTATCACCCAGCGGTTGTCCAAAAACTTTTTTTAATTCAGCAGCATGACGAGAAAGATGAATGTCGGCGAAACGCTTAAAAGAATCGGCCATTTTGGCCTGCGCCTTCGCGTCCAGAAATGGCTGCCAGGCTTTCGTCACCAGCCATTCCGTCAATGCCAGTTTCGCCATCGCCGTTTGCGTACTATAAACGGCTGTGACGGCGGACACCGCGGATGTCATCGTCGCTTCCGCCTGGGTAAGTAGATCACGTAAGTGAGCGCTCGCTTTACGCGGAACAATGCCACCAAAGAGCATTAAAGCATGGCGCACCAACCCCATAGCATCCAGCACGTGTTCTTTCGCCGACTCGTCGCCGCGCAGCCAGAGCTCTTCATGGTACTGCCACTGTGACAACGCCAGATCCAGCGAGGCCTCCAGCCCTTGCTCTACCGTGGCTTTCGCGGCAGTCCGCAGAATTGCCGTTGGTGTATTCTCTCGCGGCGCATTCCCCTGCGCCAGGTGATAACCTCGCGCCGCCTTACTCAGACTGCCCTGACGCAAACCGGTTTGCGACAGCAGTTGCTTCGCCAGTTTTAACACGGCGCGCGTATCGCCGCGAAGCAACTCAAGCTCCAGCTCACAAATCGGTTCGGCAAACTCGCCCGCTTTTACGTCGCCGAGATCGAGCGCAATTTCAATCCTGCTGCCGTCAACGTCCAGACACCATTTTTCCCGGTAAAAATCGGTACTGAACAGCGGCTGTACGCTTGATGCCAGGCCGGCGGGCAGGTTGCCATCCGGCCAGACCTCCGCCGGAAGTTGCGTCAGATCCAGCACGGGTTCGCTTAGCGCGACATTGTATTCGGGTCGCTGGTGCAGCCCGCCCGTTACCCGGCCGGCAATTTTCATGGTCATTTCATAGCGCCCATTTTCACCACGAATACGCAGCCCCATATCATGGCGGCGTAGCCAGTTATCAGGCGTTTCGAAGTAGATATTCAGCAACTGGCTGGGTGCATGATGCTCGCCGCCGAGCGTATGAAGATGATTTCGCAGCGCATCTACGGCGTCGTGATTGACGATAAACTTTAATTCGATTTCCTGAGCCATGGCCTTGTACTTATGGGTTATGTCACATCTGGGAAGATTCTTGGCGAACTTACCCGCATTATTTTTGTCAGTAGATAGTATTTTGCGCCAAATTGCCATGCAACGAGCAATTTGACGGGCGTAAAAGTTTGACGTAGCGGCAAAGGCGACACAGATGATTCCGATTGATGTCGACTACTTTGCGTAGCGACACTGATGCCGTTACTATCGTTCCACTTTCTCTGACAATAACGACAGCCTGATGCCAAAATTACGCCTGATTGGACTAACTTTACTTGCGCTTAGCGCCACCGCCGTCTCTCATGCTGAAGAGACGCGTTACGTTTCTGATGAACTGAATACCTGGGTCCGCAGCGGTCCGGGAGATAATTATCGCCTTGTGGGTACCGTCAACGCCGGCGAGGAAGTCACGCTCTTACAGAGCGATGCCAACTATGGTCAAATCAAAGACAGTTCTGGTCGTACTGCCTGGATACCGTTAAAAGAACTGAATACCACGCCAAGCCTGCGTACCCGCGTGCCGGATCTGGAAAATCAGGTCAAAACGTTGACCGATAAACTCAACAATATTGATACCACGTGGAATCAGCGCACCGCCGATATGCAGCAGAAAGTGGCGCAAAGCGACAGCGTCATCAACGGGCTAAAAGAAGAAAACCAGAAGCTGAAAAACGAGCTGATTGTCGCGCAGAAAAAAGTTAGCGCCGCGAATCTGCAACTGGATGACAAACAGCGCACCATTATTATGCAGTGGTTTATGTATGGCGGCGGCGTATTGGGTATTGGCTTGCTGTTAGGGCTGGTGCTGCCGCATATGATCCCAAGTCGTAAACGCAAAGACCGCTGGATGAACTAAATCGCCTTCTCTGCGGCACTGTCTTATCATTAGAGGATGCTCGTTTTTAAAAGGAAAGTGGCGTGAAGATTTATCTGGTCGGTGGTGCGGTTCGGGATGCGTTGTTAGGGCTACCGGTTAAAGATAAAGATTGGGTCGTTGTCGGCGCCACGCCGCAGGAGATGCTTGATGCGGGCTACCAGCAGGTAGGCCGTGATTTTCCTGTGTTTCTCCATCCGCAAACTCACGAAGAATACGCGCTGGCGCGTACTGAGCGTAAATCCGGTTCCGGCTACACGGGCTTCACCTGTTATGCCGCGCCGAACGTTACCCTGGAAGCCGATCTCCAGCGTCGCGATCTGACCATTAATGCTCTGGCGCGCGACGATGATGGCCAGATTATCGACCCTTACCACGGGCGCCGGGATCTGGAGGCGCGTCTACTGCGCCATGTCTCTCCCGCGTTTGGCGAAGATCCCTTGCGCGTATTGCGCGTGGCGCGTTTTGCCGCCCGTTACGCTCATCTTAGTTTCCGTATCGCCGATGAAACACTGGCGCTAATGCGCGAAATGACCGCAGCAGGCGAGCTGGAACATCTGACGCCGGAACGGGTATGGAAAGAGACGGAAAATGCGCTTACCACCCGCAATCCGCAGGTTTACTTCCAGGTATTGCGCGACTGCGGCGCCCTGCGCGTCCTGTTTCCGGAAATCGACGCCCTGTTTGGCGTACCCGCGCCGGCAAAGTGGCATCCGGAAATTGATACCGGAGTTCATACGCTGATGACGCTGTCGATGGCCGCTATGCTCAGTCCGCAGCTTGATGTCCGTTTCGCCACGCTTTGTCATGATCTGGGCAAAGGCTTAACGCCGAAAAACCTCTGGCCGCGCCATCATGGCCACGGCCCGGCGGGCGTGAAACTGGTCGAACAGTTATGCCAGCGTTTGCGCGTCCCCAATGACCTGCGTGATTTAGCTAAACTGGTCGCCGAATACCACGATCTGATCCACACCTTTCCGATACTCCAGCCGAAAACGATCGTTAAGCTGTTTGACGCCATTGATGCATGGCGTAAACCGCAGCGCGTCGAGCAGATTGCGCTGACCAGCGAAGCCGATGTCCGTGGACGTACCGGCTTTGAAGCGTCGGATTACCCGCAGGGGCGCTGGCTGCGCGAAGCCTGGCAGGTGGCGCAGGCGGTACCGACGAAAGAGGTGGTGGAGGCCGGATTTAAGGGCATTGAGATTCGCGAGGAGCTGACGAAGCGACGAATTGCAGCGGTCGCCAACTGGAAAGAGAAGCGCTGCCCGAAACCCGCCAGCTAAACGCCATCCGGCACGATAAATTGCCTGATGGCGCTGCGCTTATCAGACCGACAAAACAGTTAGTCTGGACAAGGCGGTACGCCGCCATCCGGCACGGTCAATCATCAGAAGAAGACAACGTAAACGGCAGCCGCCACCACAAAGCGGTAAATCGCAAACGGAATAAACGAGATACGCTTAATCAGTTGCAGGAAGGTCTTGATGGCGATCAGCGCCACCACAAACGCCGTCACAAAGCCCACCGCGAACATTGGAATATCCGCTGCGGTCAGGAATGACCAACTTTTGTAGAGATCCAGAACCGTTGCGCCCATCATCATCGGCACAGCCAGTAAGAACGAGAACTCAGAGGCGGCGTAACGGCTGACGCCCATCAGCATCCCACCGGAAATGGTCGCTCCGGAACGCGAGAAGCCCGGCCACAGCGCCAGACACTGGAAACAGCCAATCATAAAAGCCTGACGATACGTCATATCATCCAGCCCCGGCGCGCGCGGTTCTTTCGGCTTCAGGCACTCGGCGGCAATCAGCAACAGACCGCCTACCACCAGCGCGTACATCACGTTAATCGGGTTAAATAGCGACTTGATCGTGTCATGAAAGACTAACCCCAGCACCACCGCCGGAATCATGCCCAGCAGGATGTGAATCAACGTTAATCGACCTTTACTTTCACCTTCACGCTGTAGCGGGCGGCCAAAGTGAATACCGATGAGACCAAACAACCGCCGCCAGAACATCACCACGACCGCCAGAATAGATCCAAGTTGAATCACCACTTCGAATGTCTTGGCCGTATCGCCTTCAAACCCCAGCAGATGACCCACAATAATCATATGGCCCGTGCTGGATACCGGCAAAAACTCCGTCAATCCTTCGACCACACCCAAAATTGCCGCTATCAGCAGCGAGTGCATATCGCTCATCAATAAACCCCTAAAATGAAAAACACTGCAAAAATGGATCTCGCGTTAAGACCCCATATATAACCGTTTGGTTTAAAAAATATAAAATTATTTATTTTTATTTCAGATTATTGCCACGCTCAATAATTACCCCTACGTTCGCCGCGCGCGCGACGGCGCCAGGCTTGCTCAGTTTGATGCGAACCCACGGAGAATTGAATCGGCTAAGCAGCAGATCCGCCACCTCTTCCGCCACACGCTCGACCAGAGCAAAACGCCCGCCTTCAACATGATTTATCACCGTGTCGGCGATATCCGCGTAACTTAGACAATCTGCGACATCATCGCTTTTCGCCGACTTGCGGTTATCCCATGCCATTTCGATATCGAACACCAGTTTTTGCTCGATAGTCTGTTCCCAGTCGTAAACACCGATAGTGGTGATTACCGAAAGTTGCTCTATAAATACAATATCCATCACGACCTGCCTGCTTTTTGGCTAACCCGGATACCACTTCCGGCGAAATGTGCGTATTATCCACAGAAATAGTAAATAAAACGACACTTTCAATACGGAACAGCTTATGAGTGCAATCGCGCCTGGAATGATCCTCTTCGCGTATCTCTGCGGCTCAATTTCCAGTGCCATTCTGGTTTGCCGCATCGCCGGGCTGCCCGATCCGCGAGAAAGCGGCTCCGGCAACCCGGGCGCGACGAACGTATTACGAATCGGTGGCAAGGGAGCGGCTGTCGCGGTACTTATTTTTGACATCCTTAAAGGCATGTTGCCCGTCTGGGGCGCGTATGCGTTAGGCGTTACCCCTTTCTGGCTGGGGCTTATCGCTATCGCCGCCTGTCTGGGGCATATCTGGCCGGTCTTTTTTGGCTTTAAAGGTGGGAAAGGCGTAGCAACCGCATTTGGCGCCATTGCGCCCATCGGCTGGGATTTAACCGGCGTCATGGCTGGCACCTGGCTGCTGACGGTCCTGTTAAGCGGTTATTCATCGTTAGGAGCGATTGTCAGCGCCTTGATTGCGCCGTTTTACGTCTGGTGGTTTAAACCGCAGTTCACCTTCCCGGTGTCGATGCTGTCATGTCTCATTTTGCTGCGCCATCATGACAACATCCAGCGTCTGTGGCGTCGCCAGGAGACGAAAATCTGGACGAAGCTGAAAAAGAAACGCCAGAAAGATTCGGAGTAGTTTTTTTGCGCTATGCCGTGCCTGCGCATCGCCGGATAAATAGCTCGGTGATAGGCGTACATATCGAATCCGCCGCGCGTCACCCTTCCACCATTGGCGTGGTTAGGCGCGATTTTCGGCCTGATCTTCCTGGTGCTGCTGATCGTCACCGGGCTGTTGTGGATGCCCGTCGTTTTACTGTAAACCCGTTGGGGCGGCATGATGTCGCCCCCTTTTTTCCGCTTTTACGCCGCCGGCAGCTCGGCCAGCGGCCAGCGCGGACGTACCGTTACGCCAAGATCCGCCGTAACGCCCGCCTTAAACCGCACCATTCCGGCATAAGCGATCATCGCCCCGTTGTCAGTACAAAACTCCGGACGCGCATAGAACACTTCGCCGCGGCGTTTTTGCATCATTTCGGCAAGCTTCGCGCGCAGCGTGCGGTTAGCGCTGACGCCGCCCGCCATGACCAGACGCTTAAAACCGGTGCTTTCCAGCGCGCGCTTGCACTTGATCATCAGCGTATCCACGACCGCATCTTCAAAAGCGCGCGCGATATCAGCGCGAGTTTGTTCGTCGTCGCCATTACTACGAATGGTGTTAGCGGCAAAGGTTTTCAGACCGGAAAAACTAAAATCCAGCCCCGGGCGATCGGTCATCGGGCGCGGAAAGACAAAACGTCCCGCCGTCCCCTGCGACGCCATTTTCGACAGCATCGGGCCGCCAGGATAATCCAGCCCCAACAATTTGGCGGTTTTATCAAACGCTTCACCGGCGGCATCGTCAATCGACTCTCCCAGCAGTTCGTACTGACCGATTCCGGTCACGCTAATGAGCTGCGTATGCCCGCCGGAGACCAGTAGCGCCACAAACGGGAAATCCGGAGGGTTATCTTCCAGCATCGGCGCCAGCAGATGACCTTCCATATGGTGTACAGGAATGGCCGGCACATTCCAGGCAAATGCCAGCGAACGCCCGACGGTTGCGCCGACCAGCAGCGCGCCGACCAGGCCCGGGCCTGCGGTATAGGCCACCGCGTCGATATCGCTCGCCGTCAGACCGGCTTCTTTTAATGCCGCCTGAATCAGCGGCACGGTTTTACGCACATGATCGCGGGAAGCCAGTTCAGGCACTACGCCGCCGTAGTCAGCATGTAATTTCACCTGACTATACAATTGGTTGGCTAACAGACCTTTTTTGTCGTCGTAAATAGCGATGCCGGTTTCATCGCAGGATGTTTCAATACCCAGTACACGCATGACTTGTTTTACCTCGCTCTAATACCGCGCAGTGTAGGTCGAATGCGGGTGGATGTATACCCTCAGTCCCGACTTCGTGTATACTCCCTCACCTTATAAAAGTCCCTTTCAAAAAAGGCCGCGGTGCTTTACAAAGCAGCAGCAATTGCAGTAAAATTCCGCACCATTTTGAAATAAGCTGGCGTTGATGCCAGCGGCAAACCGAATTAATCAAAGGTGAGAGGCACATGCCGGTAATTAAAGTACGTGAAAACGAGCCGTTCGACGTAGCTCTGCGTCGCTTCAAGCGTTCCTGCGAAAAAGCAGGTGTTCTGGCGGAAGTTCGTCGTCGTGAGTTCTATGAAAAACCGACGACCGAACGTAAGCGCGCTAAAGCTTCTGCAGTGAAACGTCACGCGAAGAAACTGGCTCGCGAAAACGCACGCCGTACTCGTCTGTACTAATCTTTTGAGAGCGGGCTGCTCTCAATTCAGATCGAGTTGTAGTTGTAAGGCCGTGCTTCCGAAAGGAATGCGCGGCTTGTTTTCGTTTATGCATTAGCATA
Source organism: Salmonella sp. 741265116_PST (assembly GCF_046567715.1). Taxonomy (NCBI): domain Bacteria; kingdom Pseudomonadati; phylum Pseudomonadota; class Gammaproteobacteria; order Enterobacterales; family Enterobacteriaceae; genus Salmonella; species Salmonella sp. 741265116_PST. The sequence goes on from NZ_JBKFPH010000001.1 coordinate 88,107, forward strand.
TACACAAAATCATTCATGCTGCGTCCAGGCGGCAAGAGAGCAAGTCCCCGGCGCTTACGCAAGTCAGCGACAGGGGTGAGCGAACGTAGCCAACACTACGGCAGCCTGAAGAATGACGTGTATAAAAGGGGCATATGGCTGGACGAATCCCACGCGTATTCATTAATGACCTGCTGGCGAGAACCGATATCGTCGATCTGATCGACGTGCGCGTAAAACTCAAGAAACAGGGCAAGAACTATCACGCGTGTTGTCCATTCCATAATGAGAAAACCCCTTCTTTCACCGTAAACGGTGAAAAACAGTTTTATCACTGCTTTGGATGCGGCGCGCATGGCAATGCGATCGACTTTTTGATGAATTACGACAAGCTCGAATTTGTCGAAACCGTCGAAGAATTAGCGGCCATGCATAACCTGGAAATTCCCTATGAAGCAGGCACCGGGCTTAGCCAGATAGAGCGCCATCAACGGCAAAACCTCTATCAGTTGATGAATGGTCTGAATGACTTTTATCAGCAGTCGCTAACCCATCCTGCGGCAAAACCTGCGCGTGACTATCTGCAAAAGCGCGGTCTGAGCGCTGAAATTATTCAGCGTTTCGCCATTGGCTTCGCGCCGCCTGGTTGGGATAACGCGTTAAAGCGCTTCGGTAATAACAGCGATAACAAGGCATTGTTGCTGGATGCCGGAATGCTGGTCAATAACGAGCAGGGCAGCACTTACGATCGTTTCCGTAATCGGGTCATGTTCCCTATTCGGGACAAACGCGGCAGGGTGATTGGTTTTGGCGGCCGAGTTCTGGGGAACGACACGCCGAAATACCTTAACTCTCCGGAAACGGACATTTTCCATAAAGGCCGCCAGCTATATGGTCTTTATGAGGCTCAGCAATATAGTGCTGAACCGCAACGCTTGCTTGTGGTCGAAGGTTATATGGATGTCGTCGCACTAGCGCAATACGACATTAACTATGCGGTCGCCTCGCTGGGTACCTCAACCACGGCAGACCATATGCATATGTTATTCCGGGCGACGAACAACGTGATTTGCTGTTACGACGGCGACCGGGCTGGCCGTGATGCCGCCTGGAGAGCGCTGGAAACAGCAATGCCTTATATGACCGACGGTCGGCAGGTACGCTTTATGTTTTTACCTGACGGCGAAGACCCGGATACGCTGGTGCGTAAAGAAGGCAAGGCGGCTTTTGAAGCGCGGATGGAGCAGGCGCAGCCGCTCTCTACGTTTCTGTTTAATAGCCTCCTGCCGCAGGTGGATTTAAGCTCGCCGGATGGCAGCACGCAGTTAGCCGCGCTGGCGCTGCCGCTCATTAATCAGGTGCCTGGCGACGCGCACCGTATTCAGCTGCGCCAGACGTTGGGGCTGAAGTTAGGCATTTTCGATGATAGTCAGCTTGATCGTTTAGTGCCAAAACAGGCGGAAAGCGGCGTTTCCCGCCCGGCTCCGCAGCTAAAACGCACGACCATGCGTATACTGATAGGATTACTGGTGCAAAATCCGGATCTCGCGCCGTTAGTGCCGCCCTTAGACGCGCTGGATCAGAATAAGCTGCCTGGACTTGGCTTATTTAAAGAATTGGTCAAAACTTGTTTGGCTCAGCCAGGTCTTACTACCGGACAACTTCTGGAACTCTACCGTGGCACAAATGATGCTGCGACCCTTGAAAAATTATCGATGTGGGACGATATAGCAGATAAGGCGATTGCCGAAAAGACCTTTACCGACTCACTCAACCATATGTTTGATTCGCTGCTGCAACTGCGACAAGAAGAGCTGATCGCTCGCGATCGCACTCACGGTTTAAGCAGCGAAGAACGCCGAGAGCTCTGGACGTTAAACCAGGAGCTGGCCAGAAAATGAATTTAACGGCTTAAATGCCGCATATCGATCGGGAAGCCCCCGACAGCCGCAGTGAGAGGCAGCGGCCAAAATATAAGTATGCCCTCGCTTTAAATGTCGACAGCTATACCGTCGACACCAATCAAACGAATAAGTGTGGATACCGTCTTATGGAGCAAAACCCGCAGTCACAGCTGAAACTTCTTGTCACCCGTGGTAAGGAGCAAGGCTATCTGACCTATGCTGAGGTCAATGACCATCTGCCGGAAGATATCGTCGATTCAGATCAAATTGAAGATATCATCCAAATGATCAACGACATGGGTATTCAGGTAATGGAAGAAGCGCCTGATGCCGATGATCTGCTGCTGGCTGAAAATACCACCAGCACCGATGAAGATGCGGAAGAAGCTGCTGCACAAGTTCTGTCCAGTGTTGAGTCTGAAATCGGTCGTACGACTGACCCGGTACGCATGTATATGCGTGAAATGGGCACTGTTGAACTGTTGACCCGGGAAGGCGAAATCGACATCGCTAAACGTATCGAAGACGGGATCAACCAGGTTCAATGCTCCGTTGCCGAATACCCGGAAGCCATTACCTATCTGCTGGAACAGTACGATCGCGTTGAGGCTGAAGAGGCTCGTTTGTCCGATCTTATCACCGGCTTTGTCGATCCGAACGCGGAAGAAGAGATGGCGCCGACCGCAACTCACGTCGGTTCTGAACTCTCCCAGGAAGACCTGGATGATGACGAAGACGAAGATGAAGAAGACGGCGACGATGACGCCACCGATGACGACAACAGCATTGACCCTGAACTGGCACGCGAAAAATTCGCTGAGCTGCGCGCGCAATACGTCGTTACGCGCGACACCATCAAAGCGAAAGGCCGCAGCCATGCTGCCGCGCAGGAAGAGATTCTGAAGCTGTCTGAAGTGTTCAAACAGTTCCGTCTGGTACCGAAGCAATTCGACTATCTGGTCAACAGTATGCGCGTGATGATGGATCGCGTGCGTACTCAGGAACGTCTGATCATGAAGCTCTGCGTCGAGCAGTGCAAAATGCCGAAGAAGAACTTTATCACGCTGTTTACCGGTAACGAAACCAGCGAAACCTGGTTCAACGCCGCTATCGCGATGAACAAACCGTGGTCGGAAAAACTGCACGATGTCGCGGAAGAAGTGCAACGCTGTCTGCAAAAACTGCGGCAGATTGAAGAAGAGACCGGTCTGACCATCGAACAGGTGAAAGACATCAACCGTCGCATGTCCATCGGGGAAGCGAAAGCCCGCCGTGCGAAAAAAGAGATGGTTGAAGCGAACTTACGTCTGGTTATTTCTATCGCCAAGAAATACACCAACCGTGGTCTGCAGTTCCTTGACCTGATTCAGGAAGGCAACATCGGTCTGATGAAAGCGGTAGATAAGTTTGAATACCGTCGCGGCTACAAGTTCTCCACCTACGCTACCTGGTGGATCCGTCAGGCGATCACCCGCTCTATCGCGGATCAGGCGCGCACCATCCGTATTCCGGTGCATATGATTGAGACCATCAACAAACTCAACCGTATCTCCCGCCAGATGCTGCAAGAGATGGGCCGCGAGCCAACGCCGGAAGAGCTGGCCGAGCGCATGCTGATGCCGGAAGATAAGATCCGCAAAGTGCTGAAAATCGCCAAAGAGCCAATCTCAATGGAAACGCCGATCGGTGACGATGAAGATTCGCATCTGGGTGATTTCATCGAGGATACCACCCTCGAGCTGCCGCTGGACTCTGCCACTACCGAGAGTCTGCGCGCCGCCACTCACGACGTTTTGGCTGGCCTGACCGCTCGTGAAGCGAAAGTGCTGCGTATGCGTTTCGGTATCGATATGAACACCGACCACACGCTGGAAGAAGTGGGTAAACAGTTCGACGTTACCCGCGAACGTATCCGTCAGATCGAAGCGAAGGCGCTGCGTAAACTGCGCCACCCGAGCCGTTCTGAAGTGCTGCGCAGCTTCCTCGACGATTAATTCGCCGTACACGTATACGCCGCCGCAAGGCGGCGTTTTTTTATCAGGTCATGCGCGAGTGCCCTATTTGGCCTGCAGAATTTCTACACAGCGCGAGTATTCGCGCCCTCATTCCCCATTGCTATAGCCCACGCATAATGAGCGCTTGATCCAGTTCGCGATAGGCCTCGACCAGTTTTTCCGTTTTAATTCGGTTTAAGCCGCTGGGATTCGGCAACACCCACACCATCGTCGCGCCAATGGCGATCTTTTGTTTACCCCAGGCGATACCGCGCTGGCTGAATCCCTGTTCAAAAGCCTGTTTACCAAGCACCGCCAGCGCCGCGGGCTGGTAGTCCTCTATCTTTTCAATCAGGTTGCGTCCGCCGCTACGTAATTCATGCAACTTCACCTCAGTCGCTTGTACCGTCGGTCGGTCGACGAGTTTCGTTACCCCGCAGCGAAAATCCAGTAATTTTTCCGCCTCTTCCGGTTTCAACTGTCGATCGGTGAAACCGCCCAAATGAATAACTTTCCAAAAACGATTCGCGGGATGCGCAAACGGAAAGCCAGTATTCGCCGAGGAGAGTCCCGGATTGATGCCGCAAAAAACCACCCGTAGCCCTGGCGCCAGTATGTCCTTAACCATTATTACTCCTGAGCAATACAACGTTCTTTAAGTATAACGGGTTGAAAACACATTGTTTATAAAAACAGCACCCGCGCGGTTACGGCTGGATTACAGCGTAAAGTTACATTATAATCCACCGCCACGGCCCCTTAGCTCAGTGGTTAGAGCAGGCGACTCATAATCGCTTGGTCGCTGGTTCAAGTCCAGCAGGGGCCACCAAATTTTAGCTTTAAAATCATATAATTAAGCCACTCTAGCGAGTGGCTTTTTTGTTTCTGACAGGGCTCGCCCCATACCGCTATTTACGATGCCAATAGGCTGCCGCACGTACCAGGTGTGGATCAAACCCCTTTTCAAAGCACTGACTTAAACATTTTACCGTTTTGCCTTCGCCAGCAATCCAGATGAAATAGTCTGATTCTGGTATTGTCAGCTGCGACAGGCGCGTTTGTATTGCCTGTTCATCGCCGCCAACAACATATTCCACAGTAATATCCGTCAAATGGGCGAGATAATCGCGATATGCGGCATCCTGAATGCTCACCAGCGTGGTTACCGCAGGGCGCGCAGGCAGACGGCTAAGCGATTCCAGACGACGACGCAGCGCAGGCATACCGGACTCATCGCAGACATAAACCTGACAGGCATAATCCTCCGGCACCACCAGCGAACCGCGCGGCCCGCCAATCGTCAGTGTATCGCCTTCACGAGCTTCCATTGCCCAACGGCTGGCTACGCCGCCATCGTGGATAAAGAAATCCAGCGCCAGCTCGCGACGCGCCTCGTCATACAGCGGCGTGTAATCCCTGGAGACCGGACGAACGCCCTCCCCCCAGATAATGCCTTCCTCAGTGACTGTCGGGGGCGTAAAGCGACATCCTGGCGCAGGGAAAAAAACTTTCGTGTGATCGTCAAAACCCAGGGAGATGAAACCGTCCAGCGCCTCGCCGCCAAGTACGATCCGCTGAAATCCTGCGCTAATACGTTCTACCCGCAGAACGGTCAGCTCGCGAAAACGCAGTTCATTACGAACACGCTGTGGGTAGCGTGCGGATGATGTCGTCATTTTTTGCCTTCGTAAAGTAATACGATATATCTAAATTAAAGCTTTAAATGATAATGATTGTTAATCATGAAAAATGCAACTGTTTTTTGATAGTGTTCTTGCTGTGCTTCGTTACTCGCACTTAAAAATAAATCTTTATAAATTAATAAATTATAATAAAAAACAATCTTAGCCTTGCTAAAAGTTAACATTTAGATATAAATTAGATATATCTAAATAAGCAGGAGGCAATGATGCAAAATCAACATGAAGGGTGTTGCAAAAACCGGGATCATAAGCACGATGGCTGCTGTAAAGATCGGGGACATCAGCATGAAGGCTGCCATAGCGCGCATCAGCATGAGAACGCCAGTTGCGGCGGCGAACACCGTCACGGACACGGCTGTGGTCGGCATGGACAGGGCGGTGGTCGACGTCAGCGATTTTTTGGCCACGGGGAACTTCGGCTGGTCATTCTTGATATCCTGACCCGGGACGCCAGCCACGGCTATGAACTGATTAAAGCGATAGAAAATCTGACGGGGGGCGGCTATACGCCAAGCGCTGGTGTGATCTACCCTACGCTGGATTTTTTACAGGATCAGCAATTTATCACGATTAGCGACGAAGAAGGCGGGCGGAAAAAAATCGCGATTACCGCGAACGGCGCGCAATGGCTTGATGAAAATCGCGAACATCTGACGCATATTCAGGCGCGGCTAAAAGCCCGTTGTGTGGGCATGGAATTACGTAAAAATCCGCAGATGAAGCGGGCGCTGGATAACTTCAAGGCCGTGCTGGATCTGCGGATAAACCACAGCGATATCAACGACGCGCAAATCAAACGCATTATCGGCGTGATTGATCGCGCGGCGCTGGAAATCGCCGAACTGGATTAAGCGGACTGCGTGTCCTCTTCGCGGACGCGGAACACGTTAACCAGCTCTTTTAAATGTAACGCCTGTTCGTTCAGCGACGCCGCGGCGGCAACAGACTCTTCCACAAGGCAGGAGTTTTGTTGCGTGGCGGCGTCAATCAGGCCAATCGCGCTGTTAATCTGCGAAATACCGTCAGTTTGCTCGCGGCTGGCCTGCCCAATCTCACGTAATATCACATCCATCTCTTCGACGTTATCCACCATGCCATTAATCAGAGCGCTGGCTTTCTCCACCAGTTGCATCCCTTCCTGAGTCTGACTGGTTGAATCTTCAATCAAATTACGGATTTCACTGGCCGACGAGGCGCTCTTTTGCGCCAACTGGCGAACCTCTCCGGCGACAACGGCAAAACCACGTCCATGTTCGCCCGCGCGCGCCGCTTCAACCGCCGCGTTCAGCGCCAGAATATTGGTCTGAAAAGCAATGGAATCAATGATATTGATAATATCCGACATACGATTTGCCGTATCGTTAATGACGCGCATTTTCTGCGTCACTTGATTCATCATCTCACCGTTGTTTTTCACCACGCTGGCGGCTCCGGCAGAGAGTTTGGTCGCTTCACTGGTATGGTCAGCCGTATTTTTAACCGTGGCGGTAATCTGTTCCATCGACGCCGCCGTTTCTTCAACTGAGCTGGCCTGCTCTTCCGTACGCGCCGCCAAATCCTGGTTACCGGCGACAATTTGCGACGCCGCCGTGGAGATACTCTCCGAACCGTTTTGCACTTCCTGTACGATATCCAGCAGACGCGTTTTCATCGCCATTAACGCTTGCAGTAGTACGCCTGTTTCATCTTTATAGTCGGTGGTGATATGGCGAGTCAGATCGCCATCGGCAATCGCCTCGGCAAATCGTACCGCTTCATCAAGCGGCCGGGTAATGGAACGTACGATATACCATCCCATTACGCATCCGGCGGCGATGCTTATCAGCGCCAGGGTAATTAACAGCGTCCGGTTAGTTTTAAAATCTCCTTCGACCTGCACGCCCGCGTTGTGCATCTGCGCATCTTGAACGGCGATAAGCTCCTGAACTTTATCCTTATAGACCTTTTGCACCTGCACCGTTCTGGTCATCATCTCCTGAATGGCCGCCTGACGATTATTGCTTTGAATATCTTGCAAAATACGGAATCTGGACTCCAGGTATTGCTGACGCGCTTCACGGATCTCGGTAATGATTTTCTGCGAAGCCGCATCGTGACGATTGCTGGAAAGCTCATCCAGTAACGCCGTAATACGCTGGCTTATTTCATCCAGCTCTTTCTGCGAACTCTGGCTCCAGCGCCCCTCCTCATCCAGTAGCATGAGCTGCTGCGCGATGATGAAATCATTAAAATTATCGATTAACAGATTGGCTTTCACCGTGGTGGGATAATCATTGGTAATAATGTTCTGCATACCCGTATTAGCCCGATCAAGGCTAAACAAAGACAGAGCGGAACTGACCACCATGAGAACAATGAATAAGCCAAAGGCCATAAATAATTTTGAACGTATTTTAATGTTATGCAAAAACATATTTTCTCCCTGGGATTGCATATCCTCATACAGGAAGATTTATCGGCAATAATGTTACTAACTTTATGATATTGATCGCTTTTTATTTCGGAACATTATTAGTAAATAATATTTATTGTTCACAGAAAGATGAACCAAAAGTGACATAAATTGGCACTAATAATGAAAGAAATACGCTAAAAGGTTAACCATTTCTTATTTATTAACTGAGTTTATACCTATTAATAGGTAGACAAGGGAGAAGGAATAAATATCACTTTATTTTTAACAGCACAGGCCACTGGTACTCTCTATGATGGCAGGCACCGCCTTCTATCAGAGCGCATCCGCCCGGTAAGTTTGTTGCTACCGGGCGGATGTCATTACCGTTGCTACCTACAAGTAAACTTAATGCAGTACCGTGACCGCATCCTCCAGCCGGCTGGCACGGTGTTTTACCATTGCGGAGACTTGTGCGCTCTCTTCCACCAGCGCCGCATTTTTCTGGGTTATGCGGTTCAACTCGTCCACGGCGCGGGTCAGACTGGAAAGTCCATCTGTCTGTTCCTGCGTCGACTGACTGATACGTGCGATAAGCAGGGTGACATTCTGCACCTGGGCTACAATGTCATCCATGGTACGGCCTGCGGCGTGAACCTGCTCGGAGCCTGACTGCACCTTTGTTGCGCTGGCATCAATTAATTTACGAATATCGTTCGCCGCATTAGCGCTGCGGCTGGCAAGATGGCGTACCTCACCAGCAACCACGGCAAACCCTTTCCCCTGCTCGCCCGCTCTCGCCGCTTCTACCGCCGCATTCAGCGCCAGGATATTCGTCTGAAAAGCGATATCGTTAATTAGCGTGGTGATCGTCCCGATACGTTGCGTACTGTGAGCGATATCATCCATCGTTTTAATCACCGTATCCATCGCCTCACCTCCCTGAGTCGCCGCACTACTGGCCGCCATAGAAAGCTTATCCGCAGCGGAAGCCGTCTCGGAATTGAGCTTCACGGACTCCGCCATCTGGTTCATGGTCGTTACCGTTTCCTGAACATTCTCCACGGTCTGACGGGTGTGTTCGTTCAGATCATTGTTACCCTTCGCCAGCCTTTCACTGCCGTTTCTGACGCTGGATACCTGACTTGATACGTCATTGATCAGCCAGCGGCACATCAAGCCAAGCTGCCCTACGGCCCTCAGCGTCAGCCCCAACTCATCGCTACGATTAAGATGTTGTACGCTGTTGCGTTCGCCGGTCGCCACTTTCAGCGCCTGCGTCGCCACATTTTCAATGGGACGCACAATTTGCCATTCCAATAGCGCCGTACCTGCCAGCATCGCCAACGCGCCCAACAACAACGCCTGCCATGACGCATCCGTACCGAACAGCGCCAACGCCAGCATTACGGCCATTAGCCCCATAATGCTACGCACTCGCCAGCGAACAGGCATAGCGGGCAGTTTGCCCAGTAAGCCCTGACGAACCACCAGGCCTTTATGAATACGTTTACTACACCGCCCTTCATTTAGCGCCTGATATAAAGGCTCGACGGCGGCAATCTCATCATCCGTGGCGCGGGTACGGATCGACATATATCCCGTCACACGCCCTTCACGTATCATCGGTACCGCGTTGGCCCGCACCCAGTAATGGTCGCCGTTTTTACGCCGGTTTTTCACAATGCCGCTCCACGGTTCGCCCTGTTTTAGGGTGTACCACATATCTGCGAAGGCAGCTTTCGGCATATCCGGATGGCGCACCAGATTATGTGGCTGCGCCAGTAACTCGTTTAACTGATAGCCGCTCACCTGGACAAAAGTGTCATTGGCGTGAGTGATATAGCTTTCCAGGTCGGTCGTAGACATCAGAGTGGTATCATCATCCAGCGGGGTATTTAGCTGGCTGACGTAGGGATGAGAAGACATGATAGCGTCCTGTGCAGGTTATCTGGATGTTAATTTTTCGCTCAGATGTTATTTCGGCGCTAATCTATTTATCTTTAATTGTTAAAATTGATCTGGATCGCAATTTGCGATTACTCCTTAATATTTGTACGATTTTCACCTCATCCCGCGCCTTATTTTCATTATGAAATTGTTTAGCGTGGACAACCTTTTTCTTTAAAATCTGCCCTGGCTCACCTTTTTCTCACGCCGCCGCTAACGCAACACACCGTAAACCGTAAAACAAGATCTGCTCAAAATGCATCCAATTGTTAATGAATAATATTAAATGTTGTGTGAATGTGATTACCCCTGGTGTTTATCCCGATTTTCACTATGGGCGTAGACCCCCGCTAATCCCTGCAATACTTAATTCAGTATCATGTGATACACGGCCCTCTGGAGCTCATTTTGAACAGGTTACCTTCCAGCGCATCGGCTTTGGCCTGTAGCGCGCACGCATTGAATCTCATTGAGAAGCAAACGCTAAACCATGAGGAAATGAAAGCACTAAACCGAGAGGTCATTGACTACTTTAAAGAGCATGTAAATCCAGGATTTCTGGAATACCGGAAATCTGTTACCGCCGGCGGGGATTACGGAGCCGTAGAGTGGCAAGCGGGCAGTTTGAATACGCTTGTCAACACCCAGGGGCAGGAGTTTATCGACTGTCTTGGGGGGTTTGGCATCTTTAACGTGGGGCACCGTAATCCTGTTGTGGTATCCGCCGTCCAGAATCAACTCGCAAAACAACCTCTCCACAGCCAGGAGTTACTTGATCCCTTGCGGGCGATGCTGGCAAAAACGCTGGCGGCGCTGACACCGGGGAAACTCAAGTACAGCTTTTTCTGTAACAGCGGCACCGAATCCGTCGAAGCGGCGCTAAAACTGGCAAAAGCGTATCAGTCGCCGCGCGGCAAGTTTACCTTTATCGCCACCAGCGGCGCATTTCACGGCAAATCATTGGGCGCGCTCTCCGCCACGGCCAAATCCACCTTCCGCAGACCCTTTATGCCTTTACTGCCGGGCTTCCGCCATGTGCCGTTTGGCAATATCGACGCGATGAGCATGGCATTTAGCGAAGGCAAAAAAACGGGCGACGAGATAGCAGCCGTGATTCTGGAGCCTATTCAGGGCGAAGGCGGCGTGATCCTGCCGCCGCAGGGATACCTGACAGAGGTACGTAAGCTCTGTGATGAATTCGGCGCACTGATGATTCTGGATGAAGTACAAACCGGCATGGGGCGTACCGGCAAGATGTTTGCCTGCGAGCACGAAAATGTGCAGCCTGATATTCTGTGCCTGGCGAAAGCCCTGGGCGGCGGCGTGATGCCGATTGGCGCCACCATCGCGACTGAAGAGGTGTTTTCGGTTCTGTTCGACAACCCCTTCCTGCATACCACCACTTTTGGCGGTAATCCACTGGCTTGTGCTGCCGCGCTGGCGACCATTAACGTCCTGCTGGAGCAAAATCTCCCGGCCCAGGCGGAACAAAAAGGCGATACGCTCCTGGATGGTTTTCGACAACTTGCGCGTGAGTATCCCAATCTGGTACACGATGCGCGCGGCAAAGGTATGTTGATGGCCATTGAATTTGTCGATAACGAAACGGGCTACCGTTTTGCCAGTGAGATGTTCCGTCAACGCGTGCTGGTCGCTGGTACGCTGAATAATGCGAAAACAATTCGTATTGAGCCACCGCTCACGCTAACCATTGAACTGTGCGAACAGGTATTGAAATCAGCGCGTAATGCGCTGGTAGCGATGCAGGTGAGCGTTGAAGAGGTTTAAAAACGATGCCGGATGGCGCTGTGCTTATCCGGCCTGTTTTCCCCGGGTCGCAGCCTCTTTTTTGAATCCCATCACAATCACCACATTCCCCTTTTCCCTTTTACCTCGCGACGGCTACAGTAGTAACTCATCCGACCACATAACAATAATTTTACATACTGGATACGCTTATGAGCTACCCGTCGCTGTTCGCCCCGCTCGATCTGGGCTTTACTACTCTCAGAAACCGTGTGCTGATGGGATCGATGCACACGGGTCTGGAAGAACATCCTGATGGCGCTGAGCGCCTGGCGGCATTTTATGCCGAGCGCGCGCGACACGGCGTAGCGTTAATCGTCACCGGCGGTATTGCGCCCGTTCCCTCCGGGGTCGTGATGACCGGCGGCGCGATGCTGAACGACGCCAGCCAGTTAACGCCTCACCGCGTGGTGACCGATGCCGTACATGCGGAAGGAGGTAAAATCGCGCTGCAAATTCTGCACACCGGGCGTTACAGCTATCAGCCGCACCTGGTCGCGCCGTCGGCAATTCAGGCGCCAATCAACCGCTTTATGCCGCATGAACTGACGCATGATGAAATCATGCAGTTAATCGACGACTTCGCGCATTGCGCGCAGCTGGCGCGGGAAGCAGGCTACGACGGCGTAGAGGTGATGGGATCAGAGGGCTATCTGATTAATGAATTTCTCACCCGGCGAACTAACCATCGCGATGACGAGTGGGGCGGCGACTATACCAGCCGTATGCGCTTCGCGGTTGAGGTAGTACGCGCGGTACGCCAGCGGGTAGGGAACGACTTTATTATTATCTATCGCCTGTCGATGCTCGATCTGGTGGAAAATGGCGGCACGTTCGACGAAACGGTACAACTGGCGCAAGCCATTGAAGCCGCAGGCGCAAGCCTAATTAATACCGGCATTGGCTGGCATGAGGCGCGAATCCCGACCATCGCCACGCCAGTACCGCGTGGCGCCTTTAGCTGGGTGACGCGGAAACTCAAAGGTCATGTGTCGGTTCCTCTGATCGCGACCAATCGCATTAACGATCCGCAGGTCGCCGAGACGATCCTGACGCGCGGCGATGCCGATATGGTGTCGATGGCGCGTCCCTTCCTTGCCGATGCCGAATTCCTGACTAAAGCGCAATCCGGACGCGCAGATGAGATCAACACCTGTATCGGCTGTAATCAGGCCTGTCTGGATCGGATCTTCATCGGCAAAGTGACCTCCTGTCTGGTGAACCCACGCGCCTGTCACGAAACCCACATGCCGATAACGCCGGCCATACGCAAAAAGAACCTGGCCGTTGTCGGCGCTGGCCCGGCGGGGCTGGCTTTCGCGATTAACGCCGCGTCGCGCGGCCATCATGTCACGCTGTTTGACGCCCAGAGTGAAATTGGCGGTCAGTTTACTATCGCCAGGCAGATCCCGGGTAAAGAGGAGTTTTACGAAACGCTGCGCTACTACCGTCGAATGATCGATGTTACTGGCGTTACGCTGAAACTGAACCAACGGGTGAACGCAGAGGATCTTCAGCCGTTTGACGAAGCGATCCTCGCCTGTGGAATAGTACCGCGCCGCCCGCCGATAGACGGTATCGATCATCCAAAGGCATTGACCTACCTGGAGGTATTGCGCGATAAGGCGCCGGTTGGTAAGCGAGTGGCGATCATCGGCTGCGGCGGGATCGGTTTTGACACGGCCATGTATCTTAGCCAGCACGGCGAATCCACCAGCCAAAATATTGCTGAATTTTGTACGGAATGGGGAATTGATACCAGCCTGCAACAGGCAGGCGGTCTGCGCCCGGAAGGCCCGCGCCTGGCACGTAGTCCACGGCAAATCGTCATGCTGCAACGCAAAGCCAGCAAGCCGGGCGAAGGGTTAGGTAAAACCACCGGCTGGATCCATCGCGCGACGTTACTGGCGCGCGGCGTGAAGATGATCCCGGCGGTCAGTTACCAGAAGATCGACGACGACGGATTACATCTCTTGATCGGCGGCGAACCGCAGTTGCTGGAAGTGGATCATGTGGTGATCTGCGCCGGACAAGAACCCCGCCGCGAACTGGCGGACCCGTTACGCGCCGCAGGTAAAACGGTACATCTTATCGGCGGATGCGATGTCGCGATGGAGCTGGATGCCCGACGGGCGATTGCCCAGGGCACCCGACTGGCGCTGGAAATTTAACGACTTTACCTGATGGCGCTGCGCTTATCGGGCTTACGCCGTCATACCGGTTTTATAGGCCGGTATGACGCTTGAGCGCCTTATCGACGGCGTCCCTGCTTCACCGCTTTCAAAATAACAAACTTATTGTTGGTTGCTATCGTCGCGCAATTACCGAAAATCTTCTTCAGCTTGTGGAAATAGTCCAGATGGCGGTTCGCCACAATATACAGTTCGCCGTTGATTTTCAGGCAGCGGCGGGCGTGATGGAACATCTCCCAGGCGATATTATCCGTCAGCGCATGTTTCTGGTGGAACGGCGGGTTGCAGAATACAGCGTTAAAACGGAACGGCTCCACGCCGGAGAGCGCGTTGTTGATCATAAATTCGCAGCGTTCGAACGCTTCCGGCAGGTTCGTTTCTACATTCAAACGGCTGGAATCTACCGCCATCGGCGATTCATCGACAAATACCACGTTCGCCTGCGGATTTTTCGCCAGTAAGCTCAGGCCAATCACCCCATTGCCGCAGCCGAGATCGACAATCTCCCCGTCGAGGTTTTCCGGCAAATGCTGCATAAAGAAGCGCGCGCCAATATCCAATCCGGTACGAGAAAACACATTCGCGTGGTTGTGAATCGTCCAGCCTGTATCTTCCAGTTTCCAGCTTAGCGTTTGCGGCGCGTCGGCCAGTTGCGGATGACTGAAGGTACAGTTAATCAGGCGCGCTTTCTTCCACGCCAGCGTCGTCGTGGTTGGGCCCAGCACTTTTTCAAACAGTTCCAGCGTAGAGGTATGAATATCACGCGCTTTCGCGCCGGCGATAATACGCGTTTGCGCCGTAACGACCTTACGCAAAGCGCGTAACTGCTGTTCCAGCAACGCCAGTGTTTTCGGTACCTTAATCAATACCACGCCCGGCGCCTGCGGGTAGTCAGCGGTACTGTCGAGAAACGTTACGCTGGACTCCGCGATGCCGTTATGGCGTAAATTCTCTCGCGTACCCAGTTCGCTTAAATACGAATCGCCAATACTGTATGGCGAATGCTCCGCCAGCGCACAGCTTAGCGCGCCAAACGTATCATTCAGGATCAGCACCGGGCCGCGAATTTCCGTCTCATCCAACTGTTGCAGCAGATACTCATCGGCCGCCTCCCACGCCAGAAGCGGGTTAACATCATCCGTTTGCGGAAAACGTTTCAGCGTCAGTGAACGGAAACCGTCGTCTACGTGGCTCATTAGGCCTCCTGAATGGTAAAATTGCGGCGTTATCCCTGAAAAGGGTGCGTGAGTATACACTTTTTATCAGCAACATGGAGCTTTGATGACCTCACTAACTTACCTTCAGGGGTATCCGGAACATCTCCTTGCCCAGGTGCGCACCTTAATCGCCGAGCAGCGCCTGGGAGCGGTGCTGGAAAAACGTTATCCCGGCGCGCATGATTACGCCACTGACAAAGCGCTATATCACTATACTCAGGAACTGAAAAGTCAGTTTCTGCGCAATGCGCCGCCCATCAATAAAGTGATGTATGACAGCAAGATCCATGTGCTGAAAAATGCGCTGGGACTGCATACCGCTGTCTCGCGCGTTCAGGGCGGCAAGCTCAAGGCAAAGGCGGAGATCCGCGTCGCCACCGTGTTTCGCAACGCCCCGGAGCCATTCTTACGAATGATTGTGGTTCACGAACTGGCGCACCTGAAAGAGAAAGATCATAACAAAGCGTTTTATCAGCTCTGCTGCCATATGGAGCCACAGTACCATCAACTGGAGTTTGATACGCGCCTGTGGCTGACGCATCAGGCGCTGTCGGCACAATAAATTCTGAAAATGCCCCTTCCCCCGTATCTTTTTAACGGCGTGGGCATAAAATCGGCACGTTCACATTTCGCTCATTGCCTGCCGCCACGTCAAGGATGACGATCTGTAGAGGGTATTTTTTATCCACCGCCAACGGAACCGCGCAACAACCATGCTCTCACAATGTGCCCCTTTTATCCGCCGCCTCTGTTTTACACGCCGGGCGTTAACAGTGGCGTGTTTTCTGCTTGTCGCAGCAGGCGTCGCGCTTTTCTATTCCAACTGGCTTATCGTCAACGCCTCACAGCATCTGACATGGAATGACATTCAGACCGTTCCCGCCCGCAACGTCGGGCTGGTGTTAGGCGCTAAACCCGGCAATCGGTATTTTACCCGGCGAATTAATACTGCCGCCGCGTTGTATCACGCCGGTAAAGTGAAGTGGCTGTTAGTCAGCGGCGATAATGGCAAAAAAGAGTACGATGAACCTTCGGCGATGCAGCAGGCGCTGATAGCGAAAGGTGTGCCGGAAGCGGCCATTTTTTGTGATTATGCCGGATTCTCCACGCTGGACTCCGTAGTTCGCGCCCGGAAAGTGTTTGGCGAAAGCCGCATTACGATTATCTCGCAAGCATTTCATAATCAACGGGCGATCTGGCTAGCGCAACAATATGGCATTGACGCTATCGGCGTTAACGCGCCGGATCTGAATAAAAGGCACGGAACCTACACACGACTTCGGGAAAAGCTGGCGCGGGTTAGCGCGGTGCTGGATGCCAAAATTTTGCACCGTCAGCCTAAATATCTGGGCGCTGGCGTCACTATTGGGGCTGATAGCGCACACGGGTGCCCTTCTCGCCAGTAAAATGCCAGAGTGCGTCGCAGCGCACTGGCAAGGGCGGAAAGGCGTGCTACATTGACGAAAATCCCTTTCTGGAGTCCGCTGACGTTTATGATACGTTTCGCTGTAATTGGGACTAACTGGATCACGCGCCAGTTTGTCGACGCCGCCCATGAAACCGGCAAATTCAGGCTCGCCGCCGTTTACTCCCGTAGTCTTGAACAGGCGCAGTCTTTCGCAAATGATTATCCCGTCGAGCATCTGTTTACCTCGCTGGAAGCGATGGCGCAAAGCGACGCGATTGAGGCGGTTTATATCGCCAGCCCGAATTCCCTGCATTTCTCCCAGACGCAGCGCTTTTTGCAGCATAAAAAACATGTCATGTGCGAAAAGCCGCTGGCTTCTAACCTGGCGGAGGTTGATGCCGCTATCGCCTGCGCGCGCGATAATCAGCGGGTACTGTTTGAAGCCTTTAAAACCGCCTGCCTGCCCAATTTCCTGCTGCTGCGGGAATCGTTGCCGAAAATCGGCAGAATGCATAAAGCATTCCTAAATTACTGCCAATACTCTTCTCGTTATCAGCGCTATCTGAACGGTGAAAACCCGAATACGTTTAATCCGGCCTTCTCCAATGGTTCGATTATGGATATCGGGTATTACTGTCTGGCGTCGGCGATCGCGCTATGGGGCGAGCCGCGCAGCGTTCAGGCGTCGGCGAATTTATTGGAAAGCGGAGTAGATGCGCACGGCGTCGTGGTTATGGATTACGGCGATTTTAGCGTCACACTACAGCATTCCAAAGTCAGCGACTCGGTACTGGCCAGTGAAATTCAGGGCGAGAGAGGATCGCTGGTCATTGAAAAGCTGTCGGAATGCCAGAAAGTGTGTTTTGCGCCGCGCGGCGCGCTGATGCAGGATCTGACCCAGCCTCAGCATATTAATACCATGCTGTATGAAGCCGGGGCGTTTGCCCAGCTTATTGAAAACCACGCCGTGGAACATCCGGGGTTGTCGCTAAGTCGCGCCACGGCAAAATGGCTGACAGAAATACGCCGTCAAACCGGGGTCATCTTCCCGGCGGACGATCTGACCCATCCCCTTACTGCGTAAAATTGTGTAAATCATATGTTACAGGTCATTGACTCTACGCGTGGCCTGTCATACTTTGTTACGCGCAAAGGGGAGTAACTTCATTGCCGGTCGATCGTCATTACGATGTGTGCAAAACCACATCCGGTCACCGGGCAGCCATAAAGGAATGCGTCAGCGTATTCCTTTATTGTTGTAAGTGAGACCTTGCCGAATGGCAAGGTCTATGCATAAAAGCAGCGGCTAATGCCATTCGGCGTTAGCCGTTTTTTTTTTGCATAGGGAGAAATAATGAATACTGTTGGTACGCCATTATTATGGGGTGGATTCGCGGTTGTTGTGGTGATAATGCTATCCATCGACCTGTTGTTGCAGGGACGCCGTGGCGCACATGCTATGTCGATGAAACAAGCGGCAGGATGGTCAATCCTGTGGGTAACGCTCTCGCTACTGTTTAACGCCGCTTTCTGGTGGTATCTGGCTGAAACGCAAGGGCGCGAAGTTGCTGACCCGCAGGCATTGGCGTTCCTTACCGGCTATCTGATTGAAAAGTCGCTGGCCGTAGATAACGTCTTTGTCTGGCTGATGCTGTTTAGCTATTTCTCCATCCCTCCGGCTCTGCAACGCCGGGTGCTGGTGTATGGGGTTCTTGGCGCGATCGTGTTGCGTACTATCATGATTTTCGCCGGTACCTGGCTTATCACTCAGTTCGAATGGCTGCTGTATGTGTTCGGCGCCTTCCTGCTGTTTACCGGCGTAAAAATGGCGCTGGCGAAGGAAGACGAATCCGGCATTGGCGAAAAACCGATGGTGCGTTGGCTACGCGGGCATCTGCGCATGACCGATACGATCGAGAACGAGCACTTTTTCGTACGTAAAAACGGCCTATTGTATGCCACGCCGCTGCTGCTGGTACTGATTATGGTTGAGCTCAGCGATGTAATCTTCGCCGTTGACAGTATTCCGGCGATCTTTGCGGTCACCACCGACCCGTTCATCGTACTGACCTCTAACCTGTTTGCCATCTTAGGGCTGCGCGCGATGTACTTCCTGCTGTCCGGCGTGGCGGAACGCTTCTCGATGCTGAAATATGGTCTGGCGGTCATTCTGGTCTTTATCGGCATTAAGATGCTGATCGTCGACTTCTACCATATTCCTATCGCGATTTCGCTGGGCGTAGTGTTTGGCATTCTGACCATTACGCTGGTGATTAACGCCTGGGTTAACCATCAGCGCGATAAGAAACTGCGAGCGCAATAATCTTTTATCGGGGTAAACCTGCCCCGTCAAAAACGCCCGGCAGCGCACACCTGTCGGGCGTTTTTGTTTAACATGTCACAATACTGTTAATATAAAGTTATAAAACATGATCACAGCAAAAAATCCAGGATATTTCGCTTCCCGAACCTTCAACTTTCCTTATACTCAACCAGGCAAATACTTTGTTACATCCTGAAAGATGCGCCGTAAGAGCGTACAGGGGATGACCAGCAACACAATACAAGGAACATGAAATGGCTACGCAACGAGCATCAGGGCTACTGCAGCGTTTAGCGCAAGGCAGTCTGGTTAAACAAATTTTAGTGGGTCTGGTACTGGGGATTTTACTGGCATGGATTTCTAAGCCTGCGGCAGAAGCGGTTGGCTTGCTTGGCACCCTGTTTGTCGGCGCCTTAAAAGCGGTCGCCCCCGTTCTGGTGCTGATGCTGGTAATGGCCTCGATCGCCAACCACCAGCACGGTCAAAAAACCAATATTCGCCCTATTCTCTTTCTTTACCTGCTAGGCACCTTTTCAGCCGCGCTGGCGGCCGTTGTGTTCAGCTTCGCCTTCCCTTCAACGCTGCATCTGTCCAGTAGCGCCCAGGATATCGTGCCACCGTCCGGCATTGTAGAAGTCTTGCGCGGTCTGCTGATGAGTATGGTGTCGAACCCCATCGACGCGCTGCTGAACGCTAACTATATCGGGATTCTGGTGTGGGCCGTCGGTCTGGGATTTGCCCTGCGTCATGGCAATGAAACCACCAAAAACCTCGTGAACGATATGTCTAACGCCGTGACCTTTATGGTGAAACTGGTGATCCGTTTCGCGCCAGTCGGTATTTTTGGTCTGGTTTCATCAACGCTTGCAACCACCGGCTTCTCCACCCTGTGGGGCTATGCGCACCTGCTGGTCGTCTTGATTGGCTGTATGCTGCTGGTCGCGCTGGTGGTCAACCCGCTGTTGGTATTCTGGAAAATTCGTCGCAACCCTTATCCGCTGGTGTTCGCCTGCCTGCGTGAAAGCGGCGTTTATGCCTTCTTTACCCGCAGCTCTGCCGCCAATATTCCAGTAAATATGGCGCTGTGCGAAAAGCTGAATCTGGACAGGGATACTTACTCCGTTTCCATTCCGCTGGGTGCCACTATCAATATGGCCGGCGCGGCAATTACCATTACGGTTCTGACGTTGGCGGCAGTCCATACGTTAGGCGTCCCGGTGGATCTGCCTACAGCGTTGCTGCTGAGCGTGGTGGCCTCGCTGTGTGCTTGCGGCGCCTCCGGCGTGGCAGGCGGTTCATTGCTGCTGATCCCGCTGGCGTGCAACATGTTTGGCATCCCGAACGATATCGCGATGCAGGTAGTAGCGGTCGGCTTTATTATCGGCGTATTGCAGGATTCGTGTGAAACGGCGCTGAACTCGTCTACCGATGTTCTGTTCACTGCGGCAGCCTGCCAGGCAGAGGACGAACGTCTGGCGAATAACGCCTTGCGTAGCTAAGTGATTATCGATGCCGGATGGCGCGTGCCATCCGGCGTGACGATAGATCTGAATCTCCCAATCCATAGGCTTTGACCTAAAGCGAATTGATGTTCACGCGCGACATCCTCGCGTAACGTTATATGTAGATGGCGTCTGCCGCGGCGCTCGGTCAGCGTAAAGTATAAAGTGTCAGCCTGTGTAAATCCTCTCGCCACCCTCCCTTGCGATAAGCAAAATCAAAGTTCAACGACGCGTAATTTCTATAACGGACTTCGTTGACCTTTGTTACAATTAGATGCATTTTGAATTTTTGTGTGTTAGTGCTTGCTTACTTCACAACTTAACAAGGAATAGTTCAGGCCGCGAATTTGCCGTTTCCGCAACGCTGATAAAAACTCCAACTCTGTTGCGGCAGTGCAAACCTCAGATCACCGGCGTGACGTTAACCGATTCTCCAGGAATACTGAATGGAACTACTGACTCAATTGCTGAATGCCCTGTGGGCTCAGGACTTTGAAACACTGGCCAATCCTTCCATGATTGGCATGTTGTATTTTGTGTTATTTATGATTTTGTTTCTGGAAAATGGGCTGCTCCCTGCCGCCTTTTTGCCTGGCGACAGCCTGTTGATCCTGGTCGGCGTGCTGATCGCCAAAGGCGCGATGGGTTTTCCACAAACCATTTTGCTGCTTACCGCCGCGGCCAGCCTGGGTTGCTGGGTGAGCTATATTCAGGGCCGCTGGCTGGGGAATACCCGCACCGTGCAAAACTGGCTCTCTCATCTCCCCGCACATTATCATCAACGCGCCCATCACCTTTTCCATAAACACGGCCTGTCGGCATTATTGATAGGCCGTTTTATCGCGTTTGTCAGAACGCTGCTGCCCACCATTGCCGGCATATCCGGCCTGAATAACGCGCGCTTTCAGTTTTTCAACTGGATGAGCGGCTTGTTGTGGGTGCTTATCCTGACGTCGCTGGGCTATCTGCTGGGCAAAACGCCCGTCTTTATGAAGTATGAAGATCAGTTAATGTCATGCCTGATGCTGCTGCCCGTGGTGCTGCTCTTTTTTGGCCTGGCGGGTTCACTGGTCATGCTGTGGAAAAAGAAGTATGGGAGCCGGGGATAACTTATGCTTAAACCACGCATAACTGCCCGACAACTCATTTGGATCAGCGCTTTTCTACTGATGCTGACCATACTCATGATGACGTGGTCAACGCTGCGTCAGCAAGAGTCGACGCTGGCCATTCGCGCGGTGAACCAGGGTGCCAGTATGCCAGACGGCTTCTCAGTTCTGCATCATCTGGATGCGAACGGCATTCATTTTAAAAGCATTACGCCTAAAAATGACATGTTGCTCATTACCTTCGATTCCCCTGCGCAAAGCGCCGCAGCAAAAACAGTGCTTGATCAAACGTTACCACACGGTTATGTCGTCGCTCAGCAGGACGATGACAACGAAACGGTACAGTGGCTGTCCCGCTTACGGGAAAGCTCACACCGCTTTGGCTAATCTCCAGGAATCCGAATCATATCACTCACTTTGGTGATTTCATTGTTTAATGACTATGATTAATAAAGCGGTGTTTAACCCACCGCGTTATTATCGGGATCACCGCCCCGGACAACGGGTCCGAACATAAGGGAAAGTTCAGGAATGAAATACCGCATCGCTTTGGCTATCACACTTTTTACGCTTAGCGCCGGTAGCTACGCTAATTCGCTTTGTCAGGAAAAAGAGCAGGATATACAAAAGGAAATTAGCTACGCTGAAAAGCACAACAATCAGCGCCGTATTGAGGGTCTGAACAAGGCGCTCAGCGAAGTGCGCGCCAATTGTACTGACAGCAAGCTACGCGCCGAGCATCAGAAAAAGATCGCTGAGCAAAAAGAAGAGGTAGCCGAACGCCAACGTGATTTAGCCGAGGCAAAAGCAAAAGGCGATGCGGATAAAATAGACAAACGTGAACGTAAGCTGGCCGAGGCTCAGGATGAGCTAAAAAAACTTGAGGCCAGTGACTACTAAATTAACGCCGAACGTAAATACTCACTCACCTGGAGAAAACTATGTCGAAAGATAACACTACGGAACATCTGCGCGCTGAGTTGAAATCCCTGACCGATACGCTTGAAGAAGTGCTGAGCTCTTCGGGCGAAAAGTCGAAAGAAGAGTTGAGTAAGATTCGTAGCAAAGCCGAGCGCGCGCTGAAAGAGAGCCGTTACCGCCTGGGCGAAACGGGTGATGTGATTGCCAAACAGACTCGCGTCGCCGCCGCCCGCGCCGATGATTATGTGCGCGAAAATCCCTGGACAGGCGTAGGTATTGGCGCCGCTGTCGGTCTGGTGTTGGGCGTACTGCTGACGCGTCGTTAATTATGGCGGACTCTCGACAGGCACAAGGACCAGGCAAAAGCGTACTGGGTATCGGGCAGCGGATTGTCACCATTATCGTTGAGATGGTGGAAACCCGGCTGCGACTGGCGGTAGTAGAACTGGAAGAAGAGAAAGCGAACCTCTTTCAGCTTTTGCTGATGGTAGGTCTTACCATGCTCTTCGCGGCGTTTGGCTTAATGAGCCTGATGGTTCTGGTCATCTGGGCTATCGATCCTCAGTACCGTTTGAACGCGATGATCGCTACCACTGTTGTGCTGTTAGTGCTTGCGCTAATCGGCGGCATCTGGACTTTGCGCAAAGCGCGTCAGTCCACGCTATTGCGCCATACGCGGCACGAACTGGCTAACGATCGGCAAATTCTGGAGGACGATCAGTCGTGAGCAGCAAAGGCGAACGCGAGAAACGTAAAGCGCTGCTTCTCAGTCAGATCCAGCAGCAACGGCTGGATCTGTCCGCCAGCCGTCGCGACTGGCTGGAGACCACCGGCGCGTACGATCGCGGCTGGAATACGGTGTTAAGCCTGCGCTCCTGGGCGCTGGTCGGTAGCAGCGTAATGGCCATCTGGACCATCCGTCATCCTAATATGTTGGTACGCTGGGCGAAACGCGGCCTGGGTATCTGGAGCGCCTGGCGCCTGGTAAAAACTACCCTCCGTCAACAACAGCTCCGCGGTTAATATCTTTTCTTTTATAGCATCGCGCCATCAGGTTATCGCCCGATTACACCTGGTGGCGCGATACTTTTATGCATATCGTCTCTTTATCAATCACTCAAATTTTTTGAAAAAATTTGGCAATTTTCCTTGCTAACAATTCCTGTTCGCCACGTTTATGATTCTCTCCAGCGATAAAAATGACGCGCCAAACCGCGTCATTGCTCATGAAAATAGCAGCAGCCGCCGAATCGGCCTCCTGGAGAATAAAATGAAAAAATTAGAAGATGTTGGTGTACTGATAGCGCGTATTTTAATGCCAGTTCTGTTTATTACCGCAGGATGGGGAAAAATTAGCGGCTATGCGGGCACACAACAGTATATGGAAGCGATGGGCGTACCAGGATTCCTGCTGCCGCTCACCATACTGCTTGAGTTCGGCGGCGGTCTGGCGATTCTGCTGGGGTTCCTCACCCGCACCACTGCGCTTTTCACCGCTGGTTTTACGTTGCTGACGGCATTGATCTTCCATAGCAATTTTGCAGAAGGTGTAAACTCGCTGATGTTCATGAAAAACCTGACCATTGCCGGCGGATTCTTATTACTGGCGTTAACCGGGCCTGGCGCGTTCAGCCTTGACCGTCTGCTGAATAAAAAGTGGTAAGCAATCTATACTCAATTAAAAAAGCGAGGGAATAGCGCCTCGCTTTTGTCATCTGAAGGAGAGAGACATGGGACAACTGATCGATGGCGTCTGGCACGATACCTGGTATGACACCAAATCTTCCGGGGGGAAATTTCAGCGTTCAGCGTCGGCTTTCCGCAACTGGCTTACCGCTGACGGCGCGCCCGGACCTTCCGGCGAAGGCGGATTCGCCGCAGAAAAAGATCGTTACCATCTGTACGTTTCCCTTGCCTGCCCCTGGGCGCATCGCACGCTCATTTTCCGTAAACTGAAAGGTCTGGAGCCATTTATTCCGGTTTCCGTCGTGAATCCATTGATGCTGGAAAACGGCTGGACGTTTGATGATAATTTTCCGGCGGCCACCGGCGATACTCTCTATCAGCATGAATTTCTCTACCAGTTGTATCTGCACGCCGATCCACACTACAGCGGCCGCGTCACCGTACCGGTCTTATGGGATAAAAAAAATCATACTATCGTCAGCAACGAGTCCGCCGAAATTATTCGTATGTTTAACTCCGCCTTCGATGGGCTGGGCGCTAAAGCCGGTGATTACTATCCCCCCGCGCTGCAAAGCAAAATTGACGAGTTAAACGGCTGGATTTATGACAACGTTAATAACGGCGTTTATAAAGCAGGCTTCGCCACCAGCCAGCAAGCGTATGATGAAGCGGTAGAAAAGGTGTTTACTGCGCTGGCGCGCCTGGAGCAGATTCTCGGACAGCACCGCTATCTGACGGGCGACCAGTTGACCGAGGCGGATATCCGCTTATGGACGACCCTGGTACGCTTTGATCCGGTTTACGTGACTCATTTCAAATGCGACAAATACCGAATCAGCGACTACCTGAATCTGTACGGTTTCCTGCGCGATATCTATCAAATACCGGGCATTGCTGAAACCGTTAATCTTGACCATATTCGTCACCACTATTTCCGTAGCCATAAAACGATTAACCCCACAGGTATCATTTCTATCGGACCGTGGCAGGATCTGCTCGAACCTCACGGGCGCGACGTGCGCTTTGGCTAATTTCAGGCGTCCTCCGGGATGCCTTATTAATTAATACCACAAATATTTACCAGCATTTCATTCGCGGCTATTCTTAGTTTGATTACTTTAAAAACAAGTGATTGAACCATTATTGAGGCGAAAATGGATTGGTATTTAAAGGTTTTAAAAAATTATCTGGGATTTGGCGGCCGCGCGCGACGCAAAGAGTACTGGATGTTTATTCTGGTCAATATCATCTTTACCTTTGTGTTGGGCCTGCTGGACGCCATGCTTGGCTGGCAACGCGCCGGGGGTGAAGGCGTTCTGACCACCATTTACGGCGTTCTGATCTTTTTACCGTGGTGGGCCGTGCAGTTCCGTCGTCTGCATGACACTGACCGCTCCGCATGGTGGCTACTGTTGCTACTTATCCCCATTATCGGCTGGCTTATCATCATCGCGTTCAACTGCCAGAATGGTACGCCGGGCGACAACCGCTTCGGCCCCGATCCGAAACGTTTTTCCTGATGGCGGCGCGGCGCTGCTTTTAAAGCGCCGCGCGCTATTTATTTTCCGGCGAATAGCTTAGGTATTTCCCGCAGGCACCAGGCTTTTGCCTCCCCCATACTGTCGCGCCGCCAGGCCATAATAATATCGATTTCGCTGGTCGATTCCGGGCTGACCACGCGTAGCCGCCCTTCGGCAATATCCTGTTCCACCATCGAATATGGCATGGTCGCGACGCCAAGCCCGGCCAGCAGCGCCTGACGTTTATCTTCAATCGTGCTTACCGTCAGACGTGGCTGCTTATCCAGCAGTTGCACCGTTAATACCGGCCGCTCGCGCGCGGTATCCGCTACCGCTACGCCGCGGTATTTAACCCGCGTCACTTCCGAAAGCGGCTCCGGCTCCTGATGAATAGGGTGGTCAGGCGCGGCGACATACACATTCATTAACGTATACAACTTACGGGAGTTAATTTCCGACGACGATCGAAAATGCATATCCGGAGCGATGACGATATCCGCCCGTCCCTGCTCAAGCCGCTCCCATGCACCAGCCAGTACTTCGGTAATCAATGAAAGCTGCGTATTGGCTTTAGCGGCCAGCCGGTCGATCAGCGGAAAAAAAGCAGGCGTCGGTACCAGAGCTTCAGTGACCAGCGTCAGATGCGTTTCCCAACCGCGGGCCAACGCTTCAGCATCCGTCGTTAACTTGTCTGCCGCTTCCAGCAATACCCGCCCGCGTTCCAGCAGCATACGCCCGACGTTGGTGAATTTTGTACGATGCCCGGAGCGATCGAACAGTACAACGTCCAACTCTTCTTCCAGCTTCTGCATGGTGTAACTCAGCGCGGAGGGCACCCGCCCCAACTCATCAGCCGCTGCGGCAAAACTGCCCCGGCGGTCAATGGCGTCCATCACACGCAATGCTTCAAGCGTCAGCGCTCTCTCTTTAGCCATAACGTTCTCATTCAGGAAATTTGAACATACCGGGCAGAATATCTGGCTAACAATGCAGCGTCCAGCCCCTTAACATAAAAGGAAGTAAAGAGAGGTTAATAACGATGATTACGACCCGAACCGCCAAACAATGTGGACAGGCAGACTATGGATGGCTACAGGCCCGCTATACCTTCTCCTTTGGACACTATTTCGACCCTACACTGCTGGGCTACGCGTCGTTGCGCGTACTGAACCAGGAAGTGCTGGCGCCGGGCGCCTCTTTTCAGCCTCGAACTTACCCAAAGGTGGATATTTTAAACCTGATTCTGGACGGCGAAGCGGAATACCGCGACAGCGACGGCAACCATGTACAGGCTAAAGCGGGCGAAGCGTTACTGCTCGCCGCGCAGCCGGGCATTAGCTACAGCGAACATAATCTCAGCAAAGTTAAGCCGTTAACCCGAATGCAACTGTGGCTTGACGCCTGTCCTGAACGGGAAAACACGCTGGTACAAAAAATCCCACTCCTGGCGGCGCAACAACAGCTTCTTGCCTCGCCCGACGGTGAGCAAAACAGCTTACAACTGCGCCAACAGGTATGGGTACATCATATTACGCTGGAGAAAGGCGAATCGCTTAATTTCCAGCTTCACGGGCCGCGCGCCTATTTGCAGTCGATTCACGGTACGTTCCACGCGCTGACGCACAACGAAGAACGCGAGGCGTTAACCTGCGGAGATGGCGCATTTATTCGTGATGAACCTAACATTACGCTGGTTGCCGATACGCCGCTGCGCGCATTACTGGTAGATTTACCGGTGTAGTCAGCCAGAAAAGGAGTCACAAGATGAGCAAAAAATCGGCGAAGAAACGTCAGCCCGTGGTAAAACCTGCCGTACAGGAGACGATGAGCGCCACTGTGCCGCTGGGCTATGAAGAGATGCTAACCGAACTGGAGGCCATCGTGGCGGACGCCGAAGCCCGGCTGGCAGAAGAAGAGGCCGCAGCCTGAAATCATGCCGGATGGCGGCGCAAGCGCCCGCTCCGGCTGATAACAGGTAGACCCGATAAGCGCAGCGCCATCGGGCAACACGCTGCCCCGACGTCATGCCGGGGCGTTATTATTAATGCGCTTTACTGGCCATAATCTCGATGATCTGCTTGTCTGTCTGCTGCATTGAGCGACACGCCAGCGAACACAAATTCGCAATAGATTGTTCGACATTGTGCGCCACAATCCCTTCGTTTCCGGTCACCGCCGTATCATCCAACGCCATCAGTACGGCTTTCCACGCCGCCGACGCGCTGGTAGAGACTTTCATCGCGCAGCTATTCGACGCGCCATCGCAAATCATCCCGCTGACATCGCCAATCATACTGCTGATAGCCATTGCGATAGTGTCGTAACGACCATCTATCAGCCACGCCATACCCGCTGCCGCGCCCATCGCCGCCGTAGTTGCCGCGCACAGCGCCGACAAACGCGGAAGCTGATGGTGAATATAGATAGCGCTCAAATGCGATAACATTAGCGCGCGCGCCAGGCGTTCGTCATCGGCGCCGACATGTTCAGCAACCACCATGACTGGCACCGTGGCGGTAATCCCCTGGTTGCCGGAGCCGGAGTTGCTCATCGCGGGCAACGTGGCGCCGCCCATTCTGGCGTCTGACGCCGCGCTGGTACGGATCAAAATCGCCGTGGAGAGATCTTTCGCCAGCAGACCGCGATCGCACTGTTTGGCCAGCGTCGAACCGATATGCAGCCCCCAGGAACCACGCAGTCCCTCCTGCGACAACGCGCCGTTTAGCCTGGCCGCATCGAGAATAAAGCGAATAGCGTCAAAGGGCACCGCATTCACAAACGCCAGGATCTCTTCCAGCGAGGTATGAGACAGCACTCCCAGTGGCGAGGTTTTTTCTTCTTCCTGCGCATTATCGGCCTGGGTAAATACCACGCCCTTGTCGGTTTCTATCCGCACAATATTTGTATGATCGCCGACGATCGTGACACATGCCCAGCTATCGCCGCTATACACTTTCGCCCGTGAAAACAGGATATCGTTACATGGCTCCTGCAACATCACTGCAACATGTCCGGCGGCCAGCATCGCTTTTGCATCGGCAACGGCTTTAGCGGAAGCGTCTTTTAACACCTCCAACCCGGCTTTCGCATCACCGCCCAACGCGCCAAGCGCCGCGGCGATCGGTAGCCCTACCATTCCCGTTCCTGGAACGGTAACGCCCATACCATTTTTCATCAGATTAGGCGAAACCCACGCGTCAATGCGTTCAACTGTGCCGTCAAGTTCAGCCGCCGCCGCTGCTGCTGCCAGCGCCAGTGAAATTGGCTCAGTACACCCCAGCGCCGGTTTTACTTCTTCCTGTACGGCCAGGATAAAACTTTGCCACAATGGATTTATTTTAGATTCAAACATAACAACAACCTTAATCTCAGGTATATCAAGAGAATGCCAGGAACGGAGAAACGCATAGCAGCAGACCGGTAATAATAATCAGGTACAACGAAGCGCCTTTATATTTGTGCAATGCGGGAACCTTGTAGACCAACCATGCCGGAATTAAACAGCCCACCATACCGAAGATAGGGCTACAAATAGAGGTGAAGCTCAGTACCGGCGCATTGAGCACAATGGCGCTCCAGGCCAGCAAAATAGCGAAAATCATAATGCCGCGCTGTACCAGATTTTCCTTAATCTTCTCGGCGGGCATTTTGCGGCGCAGGATATTCATCACAATGCCTTGCGTCGCTTCGCGGAATCCTAAATAAACGCCAAAGAAGGCGGTCATGACGGCAAAGATGTTCAGAATTACGCTAACCACTTTGACCCAGCCAGCGCCATCGCCGCTAATAAATTGCGCGGCGATCGCCAGGGCGGAAATATTCTGCTCATAGGCTTTCACCGCTTCGTCATGCCCCATCGCCAGGGTGAAGGAAACCGCATAGAAAAATACGGTAACGAACAGGATGCCAAACGCGATATTCATGGCACGCAGCGCTTTATGGCGTGCGACCTCAATAGATTTTTCGCGTGAACGGTAAGAGATCACCATTGGGCTTAACGTCTGGATAAATAAAATCGAGGTCAGCGTAAATGGCAGGGTAATAATGGCGTTTTTAATCAGCAGGGCCATCGGCGGCAGCGCGCCAATGTTATACAGATGCCACATACCCACCATAGAGACGCCCAGCGCCGCCACTACCAGTAGCTTGGTCAGCACCATGCCGGTGGAGATTTTGAACAGTAATTTTTCACCGCGTGAGGAAATCGCTACCAGGATGCAGATCAGCACCAGACCATAAAACGGACTATCGGAAAGTAATCCTTCCGTTACGCCGAAAGTATGCAGATAAGAGGCGCTGTCGTTAGTAATCGCCGTAGAATAGACGAACATCCAGATGACGAGCATCACAAAGTACAGCGCACCTAATAAAATACCCCAGTTTTTGCCCAGATAGCCGCTGATCACGCTGGGGTAGTCTTTACATTCCGGGGATTCCGCCAGCGTATTAATAAACAGCCGCTGGAACAGGTACATGGCCGGATAACCAATAATAGAAGAGAGTAAAAAGACCCAAAGTCCCATCAGGCCAACCTGGACAGGAAGAAAAACGATCCCTGCGCCGATCGCCATCCCGATACTCATAATGACCCAGCCGGTGTCGGTACTATCAAATTTGATGGCTTCACGCCATTCGCTTTCTGTCATCCCTGCCCGACGCGCCGGGGCTGATGCGTCGAGGATTACGCTGGTATTACTAGCCGATTCCATAAAATTCTCGCTCAATGTGTAGGTAGAGGTTTTTTTATTTTTCGTGCCGCAGCAAGGCGATATGCAGAACGTGAGGTGCAGGTACTTTCTTGTAATAAGAAAATCATACGCGCACGATAAGAGAAAAACTTACCAATAAAACGCCTTCATTTCTTGTGGTTTAAGAATTATTTTCTATTTACTGTTAATCTAATATTGTTATTTTCTCTATTTGACGCGTATCACAACAAAAAAGAGCGCACTTTGGTGCGCCCTTTTCTCAGCTTCTGTCTTCTGCGTTATCCCATAACCTGCTCACACTGCGCCTGTCGGGCCTATCCACAAACGACTTTAATCGCCAGACCGCCGCGCGACGTCTCGCGATATTTGTCGTTCATGTCTTTACCCGTTTCGTACATGGTTTCGATCACTTTATCGAGCGAAACCCGCGGCTCAGAGGTACGGCGTAGCGCCATTCGCGCCGCATTTACCGCTTTAACGGCGTTAATCGCATTACGTTCAATACAAGGGATTTGTACCTGACCCGCCACCGGGTCACAGGTGAGGCCAAGGTTATGCTCCATCGCAATTTCCGCCGCAATACAGACCTGCGCCGGGCTGCCGCCCAGCAGTTCTGTCAGCCCCGCCGCCGCCATCGAACACGCGACGCCAACCTCGCCCTGACACCCCACTTCCGCGCCGGATATCGAGGCGTTCATCTTGTACAGCATGCCAATCGCCCCCGCCGACAACAGATAACGGGCGATAGAGTTGGCATTGACCGGACGACGGAATTTGTCGTAATAGGCCAGCACCGCAGGAATAATGCCGCACGCGCCGTTGGTCGGCGCGGTGACCACTCGCCCGCCCGCCGCGTTCTCTTCGCTCACGGCCAGGGCGAACATGTTAATCCAGTCGATGACGTTCATCGGATCGCGGGAGAGATTATCGCTGGAGACCAGCAGACGCCGTAACGCTACCGCGCGGCGTGGAACGTTCAGCGGCCCCGGCAGCACGCCCTCAGTATTCATGCCACGTTCAATTCCGGTCGCCATCACCTGCCAGATGCGGGCAAAGCCAGCGTCAATCTGCTCTTTGCTCCGCAACGCCAGTTCATTTTGCATCATCAGGCCGGAAACCGAGAGCCCCTGTCTTTCACACAGCGTCAGCAGTTCGCTGGCGGAATGAAAATCATACGGCACCGATTTTTCTACGTCGTGCGACTGACCAAAACGCTCCTCTTCGACAATAAAGCCGCCGCCAATAGAGTAATACGTTTTGTGTAAAAGCGGCGTTTGCCCGTGCCAGGCGGTAATTCGCATACCGTTTTCATGGCGCGCCAGGGTTTCAGCGTGAAAGAGAATACTGTCGGCGACGGGAAAATCCACCACATGCGCGCCACCCGCCACCGATAAACGGCTGCTGCGGGCAACCTCCTGGATAAACACCGGAATGCTATCAATATTGACATCCTGCGGCGTATTGCCCGCAAGACCCATAATGATGGCGGTATCGGTCGCGTGGCCTTTGCCCGTCAGCGATAGCGATCCGTAAAGATCAACCGTGATGCGCGTCGTTCGCGGCAGGTCGCCGCTGTCGATCAGCCGATCGATAAAACATTTTCCTGCATTCATTGGCCCTACGGTATGGGAGCTTGAAGGTCCAATGCCAATCTTAAAAATATCAAATGCGCTAATCATATCTCCCCCTAAGATTACCGTTCAGTGAAGATCCGTCGCGGGGCGATCCACACGATCGCCCCGTTCACATTACATCGCCTGAGTAAAGGTGCGCGAAATAACGTCCTGTTGCTGCTCACGAGTCAGCGCATTGAAGCGCACGGCATAGCCGGAAACGCGGATCGTCAGGTTCGGGTAGTTTTCCGGATGTTCAATCGCATCCAGCAACATTTCACGGTTCATTACATTGACGTTCAGATGCTGCCCGCCTTCTACCTGTGCTTCATGATGGAAATAGCCGTCCAGCAGGCCAACCAGATTGGTTTTCCGCACCGCATCTTCTTTCCCGAGCGCCGCAGGCACAATCGAGAAGGTGTACGAAATACCGTCTTTGGCGTAGGTAAACGGCAGTTTCGCCACCGACGTCAGCGAGGCTACCGCCCCTTTGCGGTCACGACCGTGCATCGGGTTCGCCCCCGGCGCGAACGGCGTTCCGGCGCGGCGTCCATCCGGCGTATTGCCGGTCTTCTGCCCGTACACGACGTTCGAGGTGATGGTCAAAATGGACTGCGTCGGCACCGCATTGCGATACGTCGGCAACACGCTAATTTTTTGCATAAAGCGTTTCACCAGGTCGCAGGCGATGCTGTCCACGCGCTCATCGTTGTTGCCGTACTGCGGATACTCGCCTTCAATAGCAAAGTCGATGGCAAGGCCGTTTTCGTCGCGGATCGGCTTCACCTGAGCGTACCTGATGGCGGACAGGGAATCCGCCGCCACCGACAGTCCGGCGATGCCGCACGCCATCGTCCGATACACATCACGGTCGTGCAGCGCCATCAGCGAAGCTTCATAGCTGTACTTATCGTGCATGTAGTGAATGATGTTCAGCGCGCTGATGTACTGCACCGCCAGCCAGTCCATAAAATGGTCGAGGCTCTCCATTACCGCGTCGTAATCCAGCACCTCATCCGTTAACGGCGCGGTTTTCGGCCCAACCTGGATTTTCAGTTTCTCGTCAACGCCGCCATTGATAGCGTACAGCAACGTTTTGGCAAGGTTGGCGCGCGCGCCGAAGAACTGCATCTGCTTACCGATGACCATCGGGCTGACACAACAAGCGATGGCGTAATCGTCGCTGTTAAAGTCGGTACGCATTAAATCGTCGTTTTCATACTGCAAAGATGAGGTCACGATGGAGACCTGCGCAGCATATTTTTTGAATGCCACCGGCAACGCTTCTGACCACAGTATGGTCAGGTTCGGCTCCGGCGCTGGCCCCATCGTGTGCAGGGTATGCAGATAACGGAAGGAGTTCTTCGTCACCAGCGTGCGGCCATCAAGCCCCATCCCGCCAATAACTTCGGTGGCCCAGATCGGATCGCCGGAAAAGAGCGAATCAAATTCCGGCGTGCGCAGGAAGCGCACCATGCGGATCTTCATGATGAAATGGTCGATCAGCTCCTGCGCCTGCTGCTCTGTCAGAAGGCCCGCGTTGAAATCGCGCTCAATATAGATATCAAGGAACGAGGCGGTTCTTCCCAGCGACATT
Source organism: Salmonella sp. 741265116_PST (assembly GCF_046567715.1). Lineage (NCBI taxonomy): Bacteria > Pseudomonadati > Pseudomonadota > Gammaproteobacteria > Enterobacterales > Enterobacteriaceae > Salmonella > Salmonella sp. 741265116_PST. Next base: position 121,632 of record NZ_JBKFPH010000001.1, read on the forward strand.
GCACCGCCATTTTGTGATTTTACCGCCGCCAGATAAGCGAAGTAGAGCCACTGTACCGCTTCCTGCGCGTTTCGCGCCGGGCGGGAGATATCGTAGCCGTATTTCGCCGCCATCTCCTGCATTTGCAGCAGCGCGCGACGGTGCTCCGCCAACTCCTCACGCAGGCGAACCGTCGCCTCAAGATTCTGTCCCCGCTCCAGATTCGACTGCAGGTCGGCGAATTGCAGCTCGCGTTCGCGTACCAGATAACGGATGCCATACAGCGCGACGCGACGATAATCGCCAATAATGCGCCCGCGACCATAACCATCCGGCAAACCGGTTAATACGCCGGATTTACGGCAGCGCAGCATATCCGGCGAGTAAACATCGAATACGCCCTGATTATGGGTTTTCCGCAGGTCGGTAAAGGTATATTCAAAATCGGCGTCCATTTCGCGGCCATAGGCGTGGAATGAACTTTTGATCATGTTAACACCGCCAAACGGATGCAAAGCGCGTTTAAGCGGCTTATCTGTTTGTAAACCGACGATTTTTTCCAGCTCTTTTTCAATATATCCCGCATCGTGCGCGGTAATCGTCGTCGCGATGTTGGTATCGAAATCCACCGGCGCATGGGTCGCGTTCTCGATACGTATTCCCGCCATCACCTTTTCCCACAACGCCGTGGTCGCTGGCGTCGCGTCGGCGAGAAAAGATTCATCCCCCTCATAGGGCGTATAGTTATGCTGAATAAAATCACGGACATTAATTTCTTCTTTCCAGTCCGTACCTTTAAAATCACGCCATGCTTCGGCATACAGCATATCGCTGGTATCGATATTTACCTTCATGAAAAATAATCTCTCTACAGAACAGCCGTTAAGTTATGCAAATTCCACTGGTGCTTTCACGTTGCCTAAACGAATGGCATCAAGGGCAATCATTTTCTCTTCATTCGTGGGAATAACAGCGCAAATAACCTGAGAAGGGTTAGCGGAAATAATGCGCTCGCCGTGAGAATTCGGCTGCTTATTCATTTCAACGTCTAACGTAAGCCCCAGCACGCCCAAATGTTCAATTACCAACTGGCGAATTAATACTGAATTTTCACCAATACCGCCGGTAAAAATAATGCCATCCAACCGATGTAACGATGCCGCGTGTCCGGCAATATGACGGGCGATACGGTGGACAAATGTTTTTATCGCTAACCGGGCGCGCTCATGTCCTTCGTGCCAGGCTTTTTCCAGGACTCTAAGGTCGGATGACAAACCGGAGATGCCGAGCAAACCGGACTCTTTATTCACCACTCGCTCCAGATCGCTCAACGTCTGCCCGGTTTCTTTGGCTATCCACGCCATCGCGCCGAAATCAACGTCGCCGCTGCGAGTGCCCATCATCAGCCCCTCAAGCGGCGTCATCCCCATTGAGGTATCCACGCTCTGACCATTGCGTACCGCGCAGATAGACGCCCCATTGCCCAGATGCGCGACAATCAGACCCGAGTTTTTTTCATCGAGGTCAAGCAGTTCATACGCGCGCTGCGAAACATAGCGATGCGACGTACCGTGAAAGCCGTAGCGACGCACACCCAGACTGGAAAAATACTCCCACGGCAATCCGTACAAATAGGCTTCCGGTGCCAGCGTCTGGTGGAAACTGGTATCAAATACCGCCACCTGACGTACGGCCGGGAAAAGGTGCCGCGCCGCGTCAATGCCGCTTAAATTAGCGTAATTATGCAGCGGCGCTAAAGGCGATACCCGGCGAATATTATCGATAATCTCATCGGTAATAATGACGGACTGCGTAAATAGCTCTCCACCGTGTGCAATACGGTGACCAATTAATGCCACGCTATCCGTTAAATCACGTTTTTCCAGCTCAAAGGCAATGGCTTTTAACGCGTCCTCATAATTAGAGTGCGCGAGGTTTATCGGCTTATCGCCATTAATAGATAAAAAGGCGTTTTCAGTATTCATCCCATCTGCTATTCCCGCCATTAAAACATCACAGGTAGCGACATCCAGTACAGAGAATTTGATAGAAGATGATCCGCAATTAATGACCAGAACGACCGGAAATTCATTCATGTAGTGCCTCCGTCGATGTCAGCCTGCGTCCACGCCCTGGGGCGGAACGCAGGCTAAACGTGAGGATTAGAACAATTTGTAGACAATATTCAGGATGGTCAGCAGACCAATCAGGGTGACGAACACGTTATCCAGACGACCACGGTACTTCGCCAGCGACGGCGCTTTACGAATGGCGTACATCGGCAGCAGGCATAACAGCGAGGCGATAATCGGCGCGCCCATCGCTTCAATCAGGTCCAGAATGTTCGGGTTTGCGTAAGCTACGACCCAGGTAGACCCCATAATGAAGATCATGCTGATGGTGTTAAGCTTGCCCATAGAGACTTTGGTTTTATCGCCTTTATAACCGAATTTCAGCACCAGGCCGTTCAGCCCTTCCAGCGTCCCCAGGTAGTGACCGAAGAAAGATTTGAAAATAGCAACCAGCGCGATGATAGACGCGCCATACTCCAGCACCGTTGCAAAAGTGGATTTTGTCCCCGACAAAGAGGCGAAATGGTTGGCCAGGTAGGAAAGTACCGGAATGTTCTGCGCTTTCGCATCCGCCATGTTCTGTGGAGAGAGCGTAAACAGACAGCTAAAGGCGAAGAACATCACCACGGCGACCATCAGCATACTGGCGCGCGAGATGATCTGTGAACATTTACGCTCGGTAAATTCGCGGCCAAACTCTTTCTCATACTCTTCACGCTTAGAAACCACGAAGGAAGAGACGATGGGTGAAAAGTTAAAGGAGAACACCATGATAGAGATGCCCAGCCACACCGTAACCAGTATGCCATCGTGCCCGGTCAGCGCGATATTACTGAGATCAACCTGATCGATAACCGCCGAGTTCCAGTAAGGAATCAGCGATAATGAGATTAGCACCAGACTGGCGATAAACGGCCATACCAGGTAACTCATCACCTTAACCATCAGATCTTTACCAAACCAGATCACAAAGGCCATCAGCAGCAGCAAGAACAGCGCCACGAAACCGCGATTCAACGCTGGCATCTGCAACTGGTTTTCCCAAAACGTCATGAACGTGTTAGTAATGGTGACGCCATAAATCCACAGCAGCGGACAAATCGCAAAGAAGTAAAGGAACGTGATAACTACCCCGCCCGTTTTACCAAAGTGCTCTTCGACCGTTTCCGTAATATTGCCGGACGGATTAGATCCGGATAAACACAGACGCGCCAGCGCCCGGTGACAATAGAACGCAATGGGGTAAGCTAAAACCAGCATCAGCAGAATGGGGATAAGCCCGCCAAACCCGGCGCGGATAGGGAAAAACAGCACCCCGGCGCCAATGGCGGTACCAAATAAACCCAGCGTCCACGTCGTGTCCGATTTACGCCATGACGACTGTTTTGCCTGGCTGGATACAATGCTATCAGTAGTACTCATATCCTATCCTCACGAAAAGATTAAGCGTCAACTAAACCCGTAATTTGTGATACACGAGAAAGATCGATATTGCCGCCAGAAATAATACTGACCGTTTTTCTGTTCTGAATATGGCTATCTAATTTCCCGCTTAATAGTGCGGCGCAGGCCAGTGCGCCAGCGCCTTCAGTAATAACCTTATTGCGCTGAATTAAAGCGATCATGCTGTTACGAATTTCATCTTCGCTAACCAGAACAATGTCATCGACTAATTCACGAACAATTTCATAGGTTAAATTACCCGGGCGGGAGACATCACAACCATCCGCCAGGGTGCCGGTCGTTCGGTGCGTGGTTATTTCGCCAGCGTAATAAGACGCCGCCATACCGTGAACATTTTCGGCCTGTACGCCGATAACTTTAATGGTCGGGTTAATCGATTTAATCGCAATGGCAATACCTGCAATTAAACCACCGCCGCCAATAGGCACGATGACATTATCGACATCGTACAGATCTTCCATAATTTCCAGACCAATAGTGCCCTGCCCGGCAATGACTTTTGGATCGTCGTAAGGCGGAATAAAAATGCGGCCTTCGGTTTCGACAATTTCACTCACCTTAGCAATGGTGTCATTGAAGTTGTCACCGTGGAGCACCACTTCCGCCGAATAATCACAGGTGGCCGCCACTTTTGACTTTGGCGCGCCCTTCGGCATCACGACTTTGCCGTCAATACCCAGCATTGCGCAAGAAAGAGAAACGCCCTGTGCATGATTACCTGCGGAACAGGCCACGACGCCTTTACGTTTTTCCGCCTCCGTTAACGAGCTAAGTTTGTTAAAAGCGCCACGAATTTTAAATGAACCCGTACGCTGCATATTTTCAAACTTGAGAAATATTTCGCCTTTGCAACGTTCACTAAAATAGTTAGAGCGAGGCATTCCCGTTTTATATATCTTCCCCGCCAGTCTTTTTTTCGCTTCGAGGATATCTTCAATTGCAACCGGGAGATCGTATGTAATGTGCATTATAACCTCTTAACCTGGGTATTAAAAATAAGTTACCGTTGCCCACTGTTCAAAAGAAACAGGTGACGTCAATTTCGCTAAATATGTTTATTCCATATCATTCAATTTCTATTAACTGCCTGCGTCTGCATCCATTATATGATGAATATTGTTTAGCCAATTCTACTAATACTGAAGCGGCTTTTTTGATACGATAATTTTTAGACCATACCGCCGCATAACGTGCAACGGGTAATGTGTCTTTGATTGGTATCGTGATAAATTGATTAGAGCCAAAAGGCGTGGTCATATCGCAGGGAATAACAGTTAAGAAATCAGCATTGAGAACAAGATTATATATTGTGACGACGGAATCTGTTTTAACAATGTTTTCGATGCTGATGCCATTTCGTTGTAGAGTGGTGAGTAATTCGCTGTAGTAGCCCATATTCGTTTGCGGCAACACCCACTGTTCGTCTTTTAACGATTCCAGTGTGATGGTGCCGGTGCATGTTCGGGACTTGCTGGCTACCAGGACAAACTCTGATTCAAACAGCGGCTCGACATGCAGATCCTGTAGCTGCATTTCATTACTGAGCGTACCGATAGCAAAGTCCAGCCGCCCGTCGCGCAGGGCCGGCAGGAATGAAGAGAGCTGGGCTTCGTACATGGATACCTGCGCTTTTGGAAAGACCTCTTTGAACTTATGAATCATATCGGACATGAAGGTAAAGCCAATCAGCGAAGGAAAACCAAACGAGACGTCGACAACGGTATTGCACGTCATACTGTTCATCTCGTTGATCATGTTTTTCATTTCGCGGGTGATAGATTCAGACCAGGAAAGCAGTACCTGTCCCGCTTCGGTCAACGTAACGCCGGTATTTTTACGTACAATTAGCTCAACGCCAAAATAGGCCTCAACATCGCTAATGATTTTACTGACGGCGGGTTGGGTTAACCCTAACGATTTTGCGGCAGAACCGATAGAACCACTTCTAATGACTTCCTGAAAGACCACCAAATGCTGTGTTTTAGGGAGAACAAGAGTATTCATATCTACCGCTCTGAAATAACATTGTGAACGGCAGGAAGTGTAGCAAATTAAATCTTAAAGGTTATGTGCGACCACTCACAAATTAACTTACCGCAATTTTTACATGGTCTTTATTAAATAAATAAAACCTATTAATTCAATAATTTACAAAAATAAAAAAGCAACTTAGTCTGATTTCAATCAAAAAATAGGGTCGGGATAACGATATATTATGGCGATAACCAGTCTATTTTACCTCCTATTTTCGACATCCTATGAAGACGATATTTCAATCAATTACGGGACATTTTATCGACAATTCCAGCGTTAAATTTAAAGCGTAATTTCTCAAATTTAAGTATAAACCGAAGGTAAATGCGCTTAAAAACCGTTACGCGTCACATTTTTTTACCTTATTTGTTTGTAAAGAAACATTTAATAAAATTTTAACCAAAATATTTCATACATTTAATTTTCATTTACAACAAATAATTTACACCGCTTTCTTGCTGTTTTTCAGAATGTAATTTTGTAAAAGAAATCGATTGCTTTTCACTTCAACTAAAAAGAGCGCAATCCATAGCGTTTTGTGTTTCTCATCACAAAAACGAATAATATTATGTCACCACGGCTGTCAATTAATTGCCGGATGGTGACACTGGCGCCTTCTGCAACCTCTATACCCTTCACCGGCCTGATAAGCAAAAACCCGCCAGCTTACACTGACGGGTTTTATGAAGAAGTGAAACTGACCGATAAGCCGCTTTCTTTTGGGTATAGCGTCGTGGACAGTCATTCATCCTGCCGCCCTGTAAAAGCAAAAACCCGCCAGCTTACACTGACGGTTTTTTGCATGAAGAGGTGAAACTGACCGATAAGCCGGGTTCTGTCGTGGACAGTCATTCATCCTGCCGCCCTGTAAAAGCAAAAACCCGCCAGCTTACACTGACGGGTTTTATGAAGAGGTGAAACTGACCGATAAGCCGCTTTCTTTCGGGTATAGCGTCGTGGACAGTCATTCATCCTGCCGCCCTGTAAAAGCAAAAACCCGCCAGCTTACACTGACGGGTTTTATGAAGAGATGATACTGACCGATAAGCCGCTTTCTTTTGGGTATAGCGTCGTGGACAGTCATTCATCCTGTCGCCCGGTAAAAGCAAAAACCCGCCAGCTTACACTGACGGGTTTTATGAAGAGATGATACTGACCGATAAGCCGCTTTCTTTTGGACATAGCGTCGTGGACAGTCATTCATCCTGCCGCCCTGTAAAAGCAAAAACCCGCCGAAGCGGGTTTTATGAAGAGGTGAAACTGACCGATAAGCCGCTTTCTTTTGGATATAGCGTCGTGGACAGTCATTCATCCTGCCGCCCTGTAAAAGCAAAAACCCGCCGAAGCGGGTTTTATGAAGAAGTGAAACTGACCGATAAGCCGGGTTCTGTCGTGGACAGTCATTCATCTAGGCCAGCAATCGCTCACTGGCTCAAGCAGCCTACCCGGGTTCAGTACGGGCCGTACCTTATGAACCCCTATTTGGCCTTGCTCCGGGTGGAGTTTACCGTGCCACGGACTGTTACCAGCCGCGCGGTGCGCTCTTACCGCACCCTTTCACCCTTACCTGATCCCACTTACGTGGGCCATCGGCGGTTTGCTCTCTGTTGCACTGGTCGTGGGCTTCCCCCCCAGGCGTTACCTGGCACCCTGCCCTATGGAGCCCGGACTTTCCTCCCCTCCGCCCGTCTCCCCGAAAGGACGACGACGAAGCGGCGACTGTCTGGTCAGCTTCGGCGCGCAGTATAGAGGGTTCGCGCGACTTTGTCACCCTGCGCTGCGCATTCCTATCGCCAGAGCGGCAGCAACATTTCTGGATGCCCGATAAATATTGTCAAAAGCGCCCCGAAAAGCCTCCTCCAGCGTCACGATGCGCGTGAGTACGCTAAAGACAGCGTCGATGCCATAGTGATGCACTACCCCTACATCGTGCGTCAGGCTGCCGGCAATGCCAATCACTGGCTTATGATATTTTTTCGCCACATTCGCGACGCCAATCGGCACTTTACCGCGAATACTTTGGCTATCAATCCGCCCTTCTCCCGTCACCACCAGCGTACAGTCGTGGATATGCTCCTCCAGGTTCAGTGCCGCCGTGACAATTTCGATCCCGCTGCGTAATTCCGCACCGAGAAAAGCCATTAACGCCGCCCCCATACCGCCTGCCGCGCCTGCGCCGGGCGCCGCCTTTACGTCGACATTCAGCGATTTTTTTATGACGTCGGCATAGTGAGCAAGATTTCTGTCCAGCTCAACAATGTTCTCTTCGGTCGCGCCTTTCTGCGGCCCAAAAATTCGTGATGCGCCGTTGTCGCCGATCAGAGGATTAGAGACATCGCAAGCGACACGAATAGCGCAGAGTTTTAAACGGGGATCGAGCTCTGAAATATCAATGTCGCTTAGACAATGAAGGCTTCCGCCACCGTAACCGATATCCGCGCCGTTTGCATCGCGCAGTTTTGCGCCCAGCGCCTGCATCATCCCTGCGCCGCCGTCATTTGTCGCGCTGCCGCCAATGCCGATAATGATATTGCTTGCGCCGCTTTCCAGCGCCTGCAATATCAGCTCCCCCGTTCCCCGCGAGGTAGTAATCAAAGGGTTGCGTTTTTCTGGCGGAACCAGCGCCAGTCCGCTGGCCGCCGCCATTTCAATAAAGGCGGTGTGGCCGTCGCCGGACATTCCCCAGCAGGCTTTCACTTTTTCACCCAACGGCCCGGTCACCCATGCGGCGCGTTCAACGCCCTGCGTCGCGGCAATCATGGCTTCGACCGTTCCTTCGCCGCCATCGGCAACCGGAACAGACACATATTGCGCATCGGGGAAAATTTCCCGAAATCCTTTTTCTATCGCCTGTGCTACCTCGGCGGCAGAAAGGCTTTCTTTGTAGGAGTCGGGGGCAATTACGATTTTCATAGTGGTAGCCTGTTACTGCACAACGCCGGATGGCGTTTCACTTATCCAGCCTGAAATTCAGGCCCGGATCGCTACACGCCATCCGGGCACAACGTCGTTAGCGAGTGACTTCCACTTTCGCCAGTTTTTCGTAGTAACACGCCAGCGCGCTATGGTCGTCATTACCGTGTCCATCCGCGCGTAACGCCTGCATCATTTCCATAACGGCGGCGGTCAGCGGGAGCTGCGCGCCAACGCCGTGGGAGGTATCCAGCGCGTTCGCCAGATCTTTAATGTGCAGATCGATACGGAAACCTGGTTTAAAGTTTCGGTCCATGACCATCGGCGCTTTCGCATCCAGTACCGTGCTGCCAGCCAGACCGCCGCGAATCGCCTGATAGACCAGATCCGGGTTGACGCCCGCTTTAGTCGCCAGCGTCAGCGCTTCAGACATAGCGGCGATATTCAACGCCACGATCACCTGGTTCGCCAGTTTTGTGACGTTGCCTGCGCCGATATCGCCGGTATGCACCACGGAACCCGCCATCGCTTTCATCAGGTCGTAGTACTTGTCGAAAATGGCTTTATCGCCCCCTACCATCACCGACAGCGTGCCATCAATCGCCTTCGGCTCGCCGCCGCTGACCGGCGCATCCAACATCTCAACGCCCTTCGCCTTCAGCGCATCGCTGATTTCACGGCTTGCCAGCGGTGCGATAGAACTCATATCAATCAATACGGTTCCCGGCTTCGCGCCTTCGATGATACCGTTCTCGCCCAGCGCAACCTCTTTCACATGCGGAGAGTTAGGCAGCATCGTGATGATGACGTCACACTGTTCAGCGATCGCCTTCGCCGTAGAGGCCGTTTCCGCGCCTGCGGCAATGACGTCGGCAATCGCTTCAGGATTACGATCGGACACCACCAGCGAATACCCTGCTTTCAGTAAGTTTTTGCTCATGGGCTTACCCATGATGCCTAAGCCAATAAAGCCAACTTTCATCGTCATAGCGTTCTCTCTTTCCATACCAGGATTATTTTTTAAAGGTGTCGGCAAGCTTCTGCGTGCTGGCGCGGAATGCGCCTAAATCGCTGCCAACGGCGACAAAGGTCGCGCCCCATTCCAGATAACGGCGGGCATCCGCCTCTACCGGCGCCAGAATGCCGCACGGTTTACCGTGCGCTTTAGCGCGGGCGAAAATATGTTGAATCGTCTGCTGCACATCAGGGTGAGAAGCATTGCCGAGATGACCCAGCGCGGCGGCCAGATCGCTTGGGCCGACAAAAATGCCATCAACGCCTTCCGTTGCGGCGATGGCATCAACATTGTCGACACCCAACTGGCTTTCGATTTGAACAATAATGGTGATGTTTTTGTTCGACTGCGCAAAGTAATCAGGCACCGTGCCGAACATATTCGCGCGGTGAGAAACGGAGACGCCGCGAATGCCTTCCGGCGGGTAACGCGTCGAGGCGACGGCGCGAGCTGCTTCCTCTTGCGTTTCAACAAAGGGGATCAGGAAGTTATAAAACCCGATATCCAGCATCCGTTTGATAATGACCGGTTCATTGGTTGGCACACGTACCACAGGCGCGCTGGCGCTGCCTTTCAATGCCATTAACTGCGGAATTAAGGTGGTCACATCGTTCGGCGCATGTTCGCCATCCAGCACCAGCCAGTCAAATCCCGCCAGACCGAGAACTTCGGTGGTTATTGGGCTTGCCAGTGCAGACCAGCAGCCAATCTGCACCTGTTGCGCCGCCAGCGCCGCTTTAAACTTATTCGGGAAAATAGCGTTATTCATCGCTTATACCTTCGCTTATTTCTTTAATTCTCTACATGTGATGCCGCCACCATGACTTATAGCAACGACAATAAAAATGCTTATCTGAGATCAGAATGGGTCTCCGCATTCTATTTCTAATGTGGTACACATCCTGTAGCACAATATACCGTTCTGATATCTTTATCGTCTTTTATTATTATCATGGTATTTTCAAATAACTCGTCAGATACACTGAATTCGCCATTCAGTATAAACAGCCTATGGCGGATAATCATTGTGCAAACGCTCATTAAAAAGGGATTATTTAACGCTTATTTTTGAGCATACGCCCATGATACTGGGCGCTAATGCACACATTTACGCTTTACCCGGCCTGCATAAAAAATTTCATAATTTGCGGTGATCTGGATCACATTCTTATATTTATACTCCTGTCATTCTTATTTCATTATGCATGAACTTTATTTCTTATATTGAGATTTAACGATTTAACCATAACCAAAATAGATAATCCTATTTCTATCATCCAGGCTGGAGAATGTTGAACAATGGCCAATATCGAAATTCGCCAGGAATCGCCATCGGCGTTTTATATAAAAGTACATGAAACCGATAATGTCGCAATTATTGTTAATGACCACGGTCTTAAAGCCGGAACACGTTTTCCGGATGGCCTGGAACTGACTGAACATATTCCGCAAGGCCATAAAGTCGCTCTGACGGACATCCCCGCTCACGGCGAAATCATCCGTTATGGCGAAGTCATCGGTTATGCGGTACGCGACATCCCGCGCGGAAGCTGGATCGACGAGTCGCTGGTTGAACTGCCAAAAGCGCCGCCGCTGAATACGCTACCGCTGGCGACCAAAGTACCGGAACCGCTGCCGCCGCTGGAAGGCTATACGTTTGAGGGCTATCGTAACGCCGATGGCAGCGTCGGCACCAAAAATCTGCTTGGCATTACCACCAGCGTGCACTGTGTGGCGGGCGTGGTCGATTATGTGGTGAAAGTGATTGAGCGCGATCTGCTGCCCAAATACCCGAATGTCGATGGCGTTGTAGGGCTAAACCATCTGTACGGCTGCGGCGTGGCAATCAACGCGCCGGCGGCGGTCGTGCCGATTCGCACGATTCATAATATCGCGCTCAACCCCAATTTTGGCGGCGAAGTGATGGTGATTGGCCTCGGTTGCGAAAAACTGCAGCCGGAACGGCTGCTGGAAGGCACCGAGGATGTTCCCGCCATCGCCGTTGAAAGCGCCAGTATTGTGCGTTTACAGGACGAGCAGCATGTCGGCTTTAAATCAATGGTCGACGATATTTTGCAGGTCGCCGAACGCCATCTGACGAAACTGAACCAGCGCCAGCGCGAAACCTGTCCGGCCTCCGAGCTGGTCGTCGGGATGCAGTGCGGCGGCAGCGATGCGTTTTCCGGCGTCACGGCAAACCCGGCGGTAGGTTACGCTTCCGATCTGCTGGTACGCTGCGGCGCGACCGTCATGTTCTCTGAGGTCACCGAAGTGCGCGATGCCATTCATCTTCTGACACCGCGCGCCATCAACGAAGCCGTGGGTAAACGCCTACTGGATGAGATGGCCTGGTACGATAACTACCTTGATATGGGGAAAACCGATCGCAGCGCTAACCCGTCCCCTGGCAACAAAAAAGGCGGCCTGGCGAATGTGGTGGAAAAAGCGTTGGGCTCTATCGCTAAATCGGGTAAGAGCGCCATTGTCGAAGTATTGTCGCCGGGCCAGCGCCCCACCAAACGCGGCCTGATTTACGCCGCGACGCCCGCCAGTGATTTCGTCTGCGGCACGCAGCAGGTCGCTTCCGGCATTACCGTACAGGTCTTTACCACCGGCCGCGGCACGCCGTACGGGCTGATGGCGGTGCCGGTAATTAAAATGGCGACGCGTACCGAGCTGGCGAACCGTTGGTATGACTTAATGGATATCAATGCAGGCACCATCGCCACGGGTGAAGAGACAATCGAAGATGTGGGCTGGAAGCTGTTTCACTTTATTCTCGATGTCGCCAGCGGCCGGAAGAAGACTTTCTCGGACCAGTGGGGCCTACATAACCAACTGGCGATATTTAACCCGGCCCCAGTGACCTGATCTATTCTGGAAAGCGCCTCGCAAAACATGGCTTAAGGGCCATGTTTTCATATGTTTGATAAACTGCGCCATGTTCATACCGGATATGGCAAAAACACCTATTCCACCATAAAACCATTCAAATTCAATAAATTGAAATTCTCTGCCAGGCGCAGCCTTACGTTTCTCACTAATTTGAGTCGCAGCATATGCAATTTGAGTTATGTCGAATATAACGACAGCCTATTAATCACCTTTACTTAATTCTGCTGCCTCATCAATTCTTTAATTTGTGCCAGCGTGGACGTGCCTTCCATCGGCCCACGCGCAGAGATAGCCAGCGATCCTGCGGCATTAGCATGGGCTAAAGCATCGGGTACGGAATATCCCGCAAGAAACAGGCTAACAAAGGTTGCGCCAAAGCAATCGCCAGCGCCTGTAGGATCAACCACCTTCACCGGATACCCAGCCACATGATGTTGTTCGTCTTTTGAATAGTAACTGGCTCCACGGGCGCCACGTTTAATGATGACGTGGGCAATTCCACGCTTGTGAAGCCTTGCGACAATTTTCTCTTCATCGCGGGATTTACTCAGGCCGAAATAATCCAGTTCGCCATCGCTTGGCAGGAAGAAATCCGTGTAATCAAGAATATATTCAAAGGCCTGCGACATTTCGCGGATCTTTAGCATCTCTTTACGGATATTAGGATCGAAAGAAATTGTGCCACCATTTTCTTTTACAATGCTAATCGCCTTGCGTACGGCATCGATCAAACGAAAGGAAAATAATGACGATCCCATAATATGAAAGTGGCGATATTGCCTGAGTAATGTTTCATCAAGGTGATCGGCACTTAGCAAACCGCACGCACTGTCCGGCATGTTGAAAATAAAATCGCGCTGGGCCTGGCTTCGGTAGCTAACAAAAGCACTGCCTGTTGTGGCGTTCGGCAGTACGGAAATTCCCTGTACATTTACGCCATCGCGCGACAAGCGGGTAATATTCATAACGCCAAAGGCATCGTTGCCAACACAGCTAAACAACAATGAACGAAAACCAAGTTTAGCAACCTGATCGGCAAATATGGCGGGTGCCCCACTGGGATACGGCCCCCAAAATTCCCCCGGTGAGGAAAATCCCTGATTCTCTTTTTTTGCCAGAAACTCGACGAGCAATTCACCCAATGTTGCGATTGTTATGTTCATGCGTTGTCCTTCATCTTGCCTGATGCAGGGCCGGGTTTATCCAGGTCAGACATTCGTTATTGGTATAGCTGTTGGTTAAGCCGTCGGCCAGAAACCGTGAGTGGTACTCAGCGGCGACAATCTGTGGCGTAATAATCGCGCTCAGCGTATTCAGTTTTCCTACCGGATAACGCGCCACATCATGAATCGGACGCTGCGCCACCACGGCAATACTCTGTCCACTAAGGCGCAGGCATTCACTTAGCAAAGCAGCCGCACTTTCGTTTTTCACGTTGAGCGTGCCATCCTCGCTGATATGGTCCACCATCACCAGACAACATGACGGTTGAAATTGTTGCAAAGATTGGATGGCGATTTCGCCCCCCAGCGCCTGGCCACTACGCCCCAGTACACCGCCCAACAACACAATTTCACCATCGATATAATCACGGGCCGGCGCAACATGGCTAAGATCGTTGATGATAAGGCACAGATCCCGATAATCGCCCAGGAAAGGAAGCGCTTTACGCAACACCTCTCCGGCCCCCAGAAACACGGTATCGTCGTCGCAGACCAGACGGGCAACCTGCTTAGCCAGTTCCAGCTCTACGCTATGCTCTAACGCCTGCGACTGCACCACTTCATGGCTTACCGCTGCTCTGACGGGTTGGGCCGTGTAAATCGCTCCGCCAAAGGAGCGTTTCAGATAGCCTTGTTGCTCCAGGTAATTGAGATCATTACGGATCGTTACCCCTGAAACCGATAACATTTCAGCCAAATCGTCTACTTTTATTTCGCCGTTTTTACGGACGATTTCGGCAATGTCCAGACGCCTTTTCAACAGGCTGGTAGATGGTTTTGCCACAACATACCCTTTTTTTCCGCTTCGTCGGGAAGTTATCCCGTGCTTTAACTTTCATTTTTAAACTTCTGACAGGGGATGTCAATTTTGCACCACGCCATCGAATGCTAAATGGAAAACATAACAATAAAATCAATTAATTATAGAATTTTCATATCTCCCATTCACTTACAAAACAAAACTTAAATCCACATTTTTGCTTTCATTTAAGAAAAATTATTCTGCTTTTGTGTCGATGATCACAATCATGTGTGGCAATGATCGTTACATTACTTTCAAAACGAAGGTTATTTTTATTTTAAAGTTTAATTTCGAAAATTATAAACGGAGACCACTATGTTCATTATTTCCAGTAAAAATATGCTCCAGAAGGCCCAGCATGCAGGCTATGCCGTGCCAGCCTTTAACATCCATAACCTGGAAACCTTGCAGGTGGTGGTAGAAACCGCCGCAGAAATGCGCTCACCGCTGATCGTTGCCGGAACACCAGGCACGTTTAGCTATGCCGGAATGGGTAACATTGTGGCGATCGCGGGCGATCTGGCTCGTGAATACAATCTGCCACTGGCCATTCATCTGGATCATCATGAATCGTTAGCCGATATCGAAAGCAAAGTTATGGCAGGGATCCGTTCAGTCATGATCGATGGTTCCCACTTTCCCTTTGAAGAGAATGTGGCGCTGGTGAAAAGCGTGGTCGATTTTTGCCATCGCTACGACACCAGCGTGGAGGCAGAACTGGGCCGCCTTGGTGGGATCGAAGATGATTTAGTGGTAGACAGTAAAGATGCCCTTTACACCAATCCACAGCAAGCACGTGAGTTTGTGGCGCGCACCGGCATTGATTCGCTGGCGGTTGCTATCGGCACGGCACACGGCATGTATGCCGCTGAACCTAAACTTGATTTTGAGCGACTGGCAGAAATACGCGCTCTGGTGGATATCCCTCTGGTATTGCATGGGGCATCTGGTTTGCCGGAAAGCGATATTCGCCAGGCCATCAGCCTTGGGGTATGCAAAGTCAATGTTGCCACCGAACTGAAAATCGCCTTCTCCGACGCCTTAAAAGAGTATTTCCTGCAAAACCCGAAAGCCAATGATCCCCGCCACTATATGCAACCAGCAAAACAGGCGATGAAAGAGGTGGTACGCAAAGTAATTCATGTTTGCGGCTGTGAAGGGCAACTGTGAGGAATCGCCTGTGATCTACACGCTAACACTTAATAGCGCGATTGATATGAATATATTTAGCGATCCTTTACAGCCCAATATTGTCAATCGCACTCACCACACCGAGTTTTGCCCAAATGGTAAAGGGGTAAATGTTGCGCTGGTCCTGGATCACTTTCAAATACCTGCGCATATATTAGGCATTTTTGGAGGTTTCACCGGGAATTATATTGTAGAAAGCCTGCGTACCCGAAAAATGCCAGTCACTCCAGCATGGGTAGAAGAACCCACGCGGATTAATATTTTCATTCATGACGGACAGCAGGAATATAAACTGGTCAACCCTGGCTCATATATTCCAGATGAATGTAAACAACAGATCATCACGATTATTTCGCAACTGCCCGATGCAGAATATCTGGTGATAAGCGGCAGCCTGCCACAAGGTATTGAAAGCCGCTTTTACGCAGAAATTATGCATATTTGTCAGCAAAAAGATATCGGCGTAATTTTAGATATTAGTCATCCGTCATTGCGTCAATTACTGGAGTTCAAACCGTTATTAATTAAACCAAATGATGAAGAGGTTAAAGCAATATTCGGTTTAACTGTCTCTGACGACAATGATGCGAAAAATACTCTTACCACTTTACATGCACTTGGTGCACAAAATGTTCTGCTAACCCTTGGCGCTAAAGGAATGTATTTCTCCAATGGGATTGATTACTGGTTTTGTAACGCGCCAACGGTTGATTTGGTGAGCTCCGCCTGTGCAGGCGATGCTGCACTGGCCGCCTTTCTCAGCCAGTGGTTATCTACAGGAGAAGTGGAATATGCCTTATCTCTTGCCAGTGCAACAGGAGCTGATGTCGCAAGTTCTGCCGGATTAGGCCAACTTGCGGCAATAGAAACCTTACTTTCGCAAATCCACGTCAGAAAGCTGTAGGTTAAATTACAATTTAAGGTCTGCTTATGAAAAAGATCATTGCAGTGACCGGCTGCCCTACCGGTATTGCGCATACATTTATGGCTGAAGAAGCCTTAAAAAATGCCGCGAAAAAATTATCTGTTGAAATAAAAGTTGAAACCAATGGTGCCAGCGGTGTTGAAAATGCTATTCAACCTGCTGATCTGGTAGATATTTCCGGAGTCATTATTGCGGCGGATAAAGATGTCTTACCTGATCGGTTTAATGGTTTACCGGTTATTGAAGTACCGGTAAAAGAAGCAATCCATCATCCTGCGGAGCTGATTAACAAAGTTATTAATGGTGAAGCCCCAATACGTAAAGGCGAATCAATCACCAGCACGGAAATTATCGAAAAAGAATCACTGGGGCGACAAATTTATAAGCACCTGATGAGTGGTGTTTCAAATATGCTGCCTTTTGTAGTTGCCGGAGGCATATTAATTGCGGTGTCGTTTTTATGGGGGATTTATTCCGCTGATCCTAATTCAGCTCAATACAATGCAACCGCCGCTATGCTAATGAAAATCGGTCAGCAAGCCTTTTCGATTATGGTTCCGGTCTTTACCGCTTATATTGCATTCTCTATTTCTGGCAGACCAGGGATGGTGGCTGGGTTTGTCGGCGGCTTACTGGCAAATGCTACCGGCGCAGGATTTCTCGGTGGGATAATTGCCGGATTCGCCGCCGGTTACCTGATGTTATGGGTAAAGAATCGACTCGAAGGCTTACCGCGTCAGTATGAAGGCCTGAAATCGATTTTTATTATGCCGCTCATTGGCGTACTGGTTATTGGCGTGTTGATGTCGCTGCTTGGGCAACCTGTCGCAGCTATCAATAATAGCATGATGAACTGGCTGGCATCTCTACAGGAAGCGAATCCAATATTGCTGGGTATTGTGGTGGGTGCAATGTGCTCCTTTGATTTTGGCGGCCCGGTAAACAAAGCCGCTTATGTCACCGGCACGCTTTTACTGGGCCAGGGCAACTTCTACTTTATGGCTGGTGTGTCTGCCGCATGTATTACTCCACCACTGGTAATTGCTCTGGCGACCACCTTCTTTCCAAAAGGTTTTAGCGAGGAAGAACGTGCCGCAGGCATGGTTAACTATATCCTCGGTTGTACACACATCACTGAAGGCGCGATTCCTTTCGCAGCGAAAGATCCTTTGCGTGTCATCCCGATGATGATGATTGCTTCCAGCATTTCCGCGGTACTTAGCTACAGCTTGCGTATTCAGGTTCCGGCTCCTCATGGCGGCTTCTTAATTTTACCTTTGGTGAGTCAGCCGCTGGCCTGGGTGTTATGTATCCTTGCAGGCTCTGCATGTGGTGCGGTGATGCTTGGCCTATGGAGATTGTGGGCTGTGCGCAAAAATTCAGTCAACACAACTCCTGTAGTAAAGGCTGGAGGTCAGAATGCAGCTCTGTGAACACGATATTTTTATCAGCGATGAGCGCCTCGATAAAGTCACCGCTCTGCACCGTGTGGTGGAAAAGTTATCTGCGGCTGGCAATACCACGCCTGACTATTTACGCGGCATGTTGGATCGCGAAGCACAGATTTCCACTTATCTGGGCAATGGAATCGCGATCCCACACGGTACGCCAGAGTCTCGCGATGCGGTATTACAAACCGGTGTAAAGGTAATCGTTTTTCGCCACGGCGTTGACTGGGGTGACAGCAACACCGCGTATCTGGTCACCGGAATTGCCGCGCGCTCCAATGAACATCTTGAGATTTTGCGCCAACTGACTCGCGTGCTCAGCGATGACGCTATTCTGCAAGCACTGGCTAAAGCCGAATCCCCCAGTCAGGTTTTAGCGCTACTGACTGGATCGACGACCAATACGCCAGCAGCCGTGGAGTTGCAGGAGGGTGAGCAGGCAACGTTTGTCATCCATAATCCGCATGGTTTACATGCCAGACCCAGTGCGGTACTAGTGAAGTTTATCAAACAGTTTCAAAGCCACATTACGGTAGAAAATCTGGATAACGCCTCCGGCCCGGTGGACGGGAAAAACCTGATGCGTGTGGTGTCGCTCGGCGCGAAAAAGGGGCATCGCTTGTTGTTCCGGGCGCAGGGCGAAGATGCACAGCAGGCACTACGTGAAATCGAGGAGCTTATCGCCTCTGGTGCAGGCGAGATGATCACCGTTCCTGTTACCCCACCACCAGAAGCCATGAAGCCAAAGCGCAGTTGGCTATCTCGATTGTTTAATTAGCCTTCGTTTGTTCCTCCGTGCCCGCTCCGGCGGGTACGGTTTTTCATGACAAAGTGAAATTACAGACATTACACATCCTTTCGTAACCTTACATTTTCTTTCGCAACTTTCATTTATCAGATCAAAATCACAAAACAACATTACGAAAGCCTATAAATTCTTTCGAAGATAACAAACGAAAGAATTCGGAGATAAAAATGAAAGGAATAATTGCTCGTCATAAAGCAGGAGAACATCTGGGCATCTGTTCAGTTTGTTCTGCTCATCCCCTGGTTATCGAATCAGCTCTGCTTTTCGATCTCAATACTGACAACAAAGTATTGATTGAAGCGACCTCTAACCAGGTTAATCAGTTTGGCGGTTATACCGGCATGAAACCGGCTGACTTTCGTGATTTTGTCTATGGCATCGCCCAGGAAGTGGGATTTCCACGCGAACGGCTTATTTTAGGCGGCGATCACCTGGGACCTAACTGCTGGCAAAACGAACCGGCAGCGGCGGCAATGGAAAAGTCGGTTGAGTTAATAAAAGCGTATGTCGCCGCTGGTTTTAGCAAAATTCACCTGGACGCGTCGATGTCCTGCGCAGATGACCCGACACCGTTGGATCCGATGGTCGTTGCACGCCGTGCCGCCGTGCTTTGTAAAGCAGCAGAAGAGACCGCAAACGAAGAACAAAAATGCCATCTGACTTATGTCATCGGCACGGAAGTGCCCGTTCCTGGCGGTGAAGCCAGTACCATCGGCAGCGTTCATGTCACCCGCGAAGTCGATGCTGCCCGTACGCTGGAAACTCACCAAATCGCGTTTCGTGAATCAGGTCTGGAAGAAGCACTGTCACGCGTGATCGCCATTGTGGTGCAACCGGGCGTTGAATTTGATCATACCCAGATTATCCACTATCAACCGCAGGCCGCTAAAGCGCTTTCCGACTGGATCAAAGAGACGCCGATGGTCTATGAAGCACATTCGACTGATTACCAAACTCGCCAGGCCTACCGTGCGCTGGTACGCGATCATTACGCCATTCTGAAGGTCGGCCCGGCGCTCACTTTCGCGCTGCGCGAAGCCATTTTTGCACTTGCGCAAATGGAAAACGAGCTGATCTCCCCGGAACAACGTAGCCGCGTGATGGAAGTTATCGATGAAGTGATGCTCAACGAGCCAGGCTACTGGAAAAAATACTACCGCCCCACCTGGAGCCAGGCGATGGTCGACATCCACTTTAGTTTGTCTGACCGTATTCGCTATTACTGGCCGCACCCGCGTATTCGTCAAAGCGTAGAGAAGTTAATCGCCAATCTGAATAACGTCACATTGCCGCTGGGATTAATTAGCCAGTTTATGCCCGTACAGTTTGAACGCCTGTCTGAGGGCGTGCTCACCCCCACGCCGCATAACCTGATTATTGACAAAATTCAGGATGTTCTGCGCGCTTATCGCTTCGGTTGCACGCCGGATGTCGCCTGAATAATGGAGAATTTATGAGCCAACTATTTGTCCGAACCGGAATCACATTCGACTCGAGCCAACAGGCGCTGGCGCACATTGGCAAAGAGATGCTGGCGAAAGGCGTGGTACATGATAGTTATCCGCAGGCGCTGGTGGAACGTGAAGCGTCTTTTCCTACCGGCATTGCGCTGGAGCGTCACGCCGTCGCTATCCCTCATTGCGAGGCGGTTCATGCGAAATCACCCGCTATCTATCTGATTCGTCCAGATAAGCCGGTCATGTTTCAACAGGCGGATGATGACGAAGAGATTGCCGTTTCGTTAATCATCGCCTTAATCGTTGAAAACCCGGCGGCACAGCTAAAACTTCTGCGCCGCCTGTTTAGTGAGCTACAGAACCCAAGCACCCTCGATGCCCTGTTAAGCGCGCCGGATGCCGAACTGGCGATACGCTTTCAGGAAACCATCCTTGAGCCTGAGCAGTGCGTCCAGGTTTGATAATAAATTGATAATAATGAGGAATACCCTATGAAACGTAAAGTAATTGTGGCCTGTGGCGGTGCGGTTGCAACCTCAACGATGGCTGCGGAAGAAATTAAAGAGCTGTGTGATGCCAACCATATTGAGCTCGACTTAGTGCAATGCCGGGTCACCGAAATCGAAACCTATATGGACGGCGCCGATCTTATCTGTACCACTGCCAGGGTCGATCGCGCCTTTGGTGATATTCCCGTCGTTCACGGTATGCCTTTTGTTTCCGGCGTGGGTATTGAAGCATTACAGCAAAAAATTCTGTCCATTCTCATGGGGTAACGTATGTTTAGCGAAATAATGCGTTATATCCTCGACTTAGGCCCAACGGTGATGTTGCCTCTGGTGATCATCGTGTTCTCTAAACTGCTGGGAATGAAGCTTGGGGATTGTTTTAAATCGGGTTTGCATATTGGTATCGGCTTCGTGGGTATTGGTCTGGTCATCGGCCTGATGCTGGATTCTATCGGCCCCGCGGCGAAAGCCATGGCGGAACATTTCCAAATCAATCTCCACGTTATTGACGTCGGCTGGCCGGGTTCATCGCCCATGACCTGGGCGTCACAAATCGCGCTGGTCGCGATCCCTGTCGCCATCGGGGTTAACGTCCTGATGCTGGTGACCCGCATGACCCGCGTGGTGAATGTCGATATCTGGAATATCTGGCACATGACCTTCACGGGCGCCATGCTGCATCTGGCGACCGGTTCATACTGGCTGGGGATTCTGGGCGTTGTGGTTCATGCCGCCTTTGTCTACAAACTGGGGGACTGGTTTGCCAAAGATACCCGCGACTATTTTGGCCTCGAGGGGATTGCTATCCCACACGGTTCATCCGCGTACCTGGGCCCCGTGGCGGTGCTCGTTGATACCATCATCGAGAAAATTCCGGGTCTCAATCGTATTCACTTTAGCGCAGATGATGTCCAGAAACGCTTCGGACCGTTTGGCGAGCCGGTGACTGTCGGCTTCGTGATGGGGCTGGTGATTGGTGTACTGGCAGGCTACGACGCCAAAGCCGTTCTGCAACTGGCGGTCAAAACCGCAGCGGTGATGCTGCTTATGCCACGCGTCATTAAACCTATTATGGATGGCCTAACGCCTATCGCGAAACATGCGCGTAAACGTCTACAGGCCAAATTTGGCGGGCAGGAGTTCCTGATAGGCCTTGATCCAGCGCTACTGCTCGGTCATACCTCTGTTGTCTCCGCGAGCCTGATATTCATTCCGCTGACCATCCTGATTGCCGTCTTAGTACCGGGGAACCAGGTGCTGCCGTTCGGCGATCTCGCCACCATCGGTTTCTTTGTTGCGATGGCGGTCGCGGTACACCAGGGCAACCTGTTCCGCACGCTGATTTCAGGTGTCATTATCATGGGTATCACCCTGTGGATAGCCACCCAGACGATTGGCCTGCATACCCAACTGGCTGCCAATGCCGGAGCGCTAAAAGCTGGCGGACAAGTCGCCTCGCTGGATCAGGGCGGTTCCCCCATCACCTGGCTGCTGATTCAACTTTTTACCTGGCAGAATATCGTCGGCTTCGCCGTCATTGCCATTATCTATCTGGCCGGCGTACTGCTGACCTGGCGTCGCGCCCGACAGTTTGTCGCGGCTGAGAAAGCCACGGCGCTACAGCAAAATCAAATCGCCTCTTAATTTTAGGGGAGCAATCGCTCCCCTCACCTTCCTGGAGAATGTTATGAAATCAGTGGTTATTCACGCTGAGGGAGACGTGCGCGTTGAAGAACGTCCCTTACCACAACTGCAAGCTGAAGACGATGTGTTGGTCAAGGTCGTTAGCTCGGGGCTTTGCGGGTCGGATATCCCGCGTATTTTCGCGCAGGGCGCCCATTATTATCCTATTACGTTAGGTCATGAATTCAGCGGCTACGTTGAATCCTACGGCACAGGCGTAACGGATATGCAGCCTGGCGATGCCGTCGCTTGTGTCCCGCTTCTTCCCTGCTTTCACTGCCCGCAATGCGAACGCGGTTACTTTTCTTTATGCAAACAGTATCAGTTTGTAGGATCGCGCAGTGAAGGCGGTAATGCGGAATATGTGGTGGTCAAACGGGCCAATCTTTTCCGCTTGCCGTCTGATATGCCGATTGAAGATGGCGCGTTTATCGAACCGATTACCGTGGGCTTACACGCCTTTCATCTGGCGCAGGGCTGCGAGGGGAAAAACGTAATTATCGTCGGTGCCGGGACAATTGGCCTGCTGGCCTTACAGTGCGCGCGGGAACTGGGCGCGCGAAGCGTAACGGCGATTGATATCAATCCGCAGAAACTGGAACTTGCGAAAGCGCTCGGCGCAACGCATACCTGTAATAGCCGGGAAATGACCGCCGACGACATCCAGACCGCGTTGTCCGACATTCAGTTTGATCAACTGGTTCTCGAAACGGCAGGAACTCCCCAGACCGTCTCGCTGGCTATCGATATCGCCGGGCCGCGCGCGCAACTGGCGCTGGTGGGCACGTTACATCACGATCTCACCCTGACAACGCGTACATTCGGGTTAATTTTGCGTAAAGAGCTCACGCTCCTCGGCAGTTGGATGAACTACTCCGCGCCATGGCCAGGAGAAGAATGGGAAACCGCAGCGCGCCTGTTGGCTGAAAAACGTCTTCAACTGACCCCTCTCATTGCCCATCGCGGCGATGCGGAAAGCTTTGCAGAAGCAGTCAAAGCGCTTAATGGCGCGCCCATGCAGGGTAAAATCTTACTTCAACTTTCCTGATGGTACGAGCCAGCAACCTGCGCTGGCTCACATTTCCTTTCGAAATTTAGCGTTCACCTTTCGCAATCCTTCGATTAAACTAGTTACAGTTAATTATCAGGCAAATCAATATGAACTCATTTGAGCGAAGAAATAAAATTGTCGACCTGATTAATACGCAAGGCAGCGTACTGGTGATGGACCTTTCAAATACCTTTGGTATTTCTGAAGTGACTATCCGTGCTGACCTGCGTCTGCTGGAAGAGAAAGGCCTTGTCACCCGTTTTCATGGCGGCGCGGCAAAACCGGGAAGTCATCTGGCGGAAGGCGACAATCAGGAAGTCATTCTGGAAGATCGGTATCAACTCGCCAGCGATCCGAAAAAGCGGATTGCCCAGGCGGCTGCGGCAATGGTTGAAGAAGGAATGACCATCATTCTGGATAGCGGGAGCACAACATTACTGATTGCGGAAGCGCTCGCGCGAAAAAGCAATATTACGGTGATCACTAACAGCTTGCCTGCCGCTTTTACGCTATCAGAAAATAAAGATCTCACGCTGGTGGTTTGCGGCGGTACGGTACGGCATAAAACCCACTCAATGCACGGCACGATTGCGGAACGATCGCTACACGGCATCAGCGCCGATGTCATGTTTGTCGGGGCGGATGGCATTGATGCGACAAACGGTATTACCACGTTTAACGAAGGTTATTCCATTAGCGGCGTCATGGCGGCGGCGGCACACAAAGTTATCGCGGTACTGGACGCGACCAAATTTAACCGTCGCGGCTTTAACCAGGTATTGCCGATGGACAAGATCGACTGTGTGATAACCGATGACACTATCAGCAAACAGGATAAAGCGGCATTAGCGAAAACAGGCGTGGAATTAATGATCGTCTAAAAAGGAGTCGGTTATGCGTTGCTGATCGCGAGAGTAAGTCCGAAGGAAAGGTCCGGCCCGCTATCACCGCCCAATGCCCCCATCACTTTACCCACATCAATCACCTGATTGAGTATTAACGCGATGGCGATAAAAGGCGGTTCCCGGGCGCTCGCTTTTACTCTTCCTGCTGCCCCAGCGCATACTTATACAGCGCATTTTTCTTCACGCCGTGAATTTCTGCTGCCAGCGCCGCCGCTTTTTTCAGCGGCAGTTCTGCCTGTAGCAGCGCCAGCGTGCGCAGCGCGTCGGCGGGCAGGTCGTCTTCTTGCGCTTTATGCCCTTCGACAATCAGCACCATTTCGCCTTTGCGACGGTTTTCATCTTCTTTGACCCACGCCAGCAGCTCGCCGACCGGCGCGCCGTGAATGGTTTCCCAGGTTTTGGTCAGCTCACGCGCCAGCACCACGTAGCGGGATTCGCCCCACACGGCCACCATATCTTCCAGGCTATCCAGCAGACGATGGGTGGACTCATAAAAAATCAGCGTTCGCGGCTCCGCTTCAACCGCCTTCAGCGCATCACGGCGGCCTTTGGATTTCGCCGGTAAAAAGCCTTCATAGCAGAAACGGTCGGATGGCAGGCCAGCGGCGCTCAGGGCGGCAATCGCCGCACACGGCCCCGGTAGCGGCACCACGCGAATCCCCGCTTCACGGCAGGTACGTACCAGGTGATAGCCGGGGTCATTAATTAGCGGCGTACCGGCGTCGGAAACCAGCGCAATGTTCTGCCCTTCTTTTAGCTTCGCGACCAGCGTTTCCGCTTTTTGTTGTTCGTTATGGTCGTGCAGCGCAAACAACCGGGCATTAATCCCAAAATGTTGCAGTAATAAACCGGTATGACGAGTGTCTTCAGCGGCAATTAAATCAACGGCTTGTAAAACTTCCAGCGCGCGTTGAGTAATATCAGCCAAATTCCCGATAGGAGTAGGTACAATAAAGAGTTGGCCCTGAGAATTATCCGCCGATTCGTTTTGTTTCATTGTGTCGTCCGTATTGCCGATTTAATATTGAGCATTGCGTAAAAAAATATCACTGGATACAGTATGGTACCCTCAACATTTTCTCGTTTGAACGCCGCGCGCGCGCTGCCTGTCGTCCTGGCTGCGCTACTTTTCGCCGGGTGCGGCACCCAGGCGCCAGATCAAAGCGCAGCCTATATGCAGGGTTCAGCGCAAGCTGACTCCGCCTTTTACCTGCATCAGATGCAGCAAAGCGCAGATGATAGCAAGACCAACTGGCAATTACTCGCCATTCATGCACTGCTGAAAGAAGGAAAAAGCCAGCAGGCCGTCGACCTGTTCAACCAACTCCCGCAAAATCTGAACGATGCCCAGCGTCGCGAACAGTCTTTATTAGCGGTAGAAATCAAACTGGCGCAAAAAGATGTCGCAGGCGCGCAGGCCTTGCTGGATAAACTAAAACCCGCCGACTTTGCGCCACATCAGCAAGCACGTTACTGGCAGGCGCAGATCATTGCCAGCCAGGGACGCCCGTCGCTTACCCTGTTGCGGGCGTTAATCGCCCAGGAACCGCTACTGGCGGCGAAAGATAAACAAAAAAATATCGACGCAACCTGGCAGGCGCTCTCCGCCATGACGCAAGATCAGGCCAGGACGCTGGTTATCAACGCCGATGAAAATGTGCTTCAGGGATGGCTGGATCTGCAACGCGTCTGGTTTGACAACCGCAACGATCCGGACATGCTGAAAGCCGGGATCGCCGACTGGCAAAAACGCTACCCGCAAAATCCGGGGGCAAAAATGCTGCCGACGCAGCTCGTCAATGTACAACGTTTCAAACCAGCCTCCACCAGCAAAATCGCTCTGCTGCTGCCGCTGAACGGTCAGGCTGCCGTGTTTGGCCGTACCATCCAGCAAGGTTTCGAAGCCGCGAAAAACCTCGGCACCCAGGCGGTGGAAATGCAGCCTGCCGCCGCGCCTGACGCGCCGGTCGAACCTGGCGTGGAGGAGACGCAACCACAAATGACCGACGGCGTCGCCAGTCCGTCGCAGGCCTCGGTGAGCGATCTGACTGATGACGCTCCATCCCAGTCCGCTACGCCAGTCAGCGCGCCACAAACTCCCCCTGCTACAGCAAGCGCGCCGGCGGATCCCTCCGCTGAATTAAAAATCTACGATACCTCTTCCCAGCCGTTGGATCAGGTGCTTGCTCAGGTTCAGCAAGATGGCGCCAGTATCGTGGTCGGGCCGCTGTTGAAAAACAATGTGGAAGCGCTGATGAAAAGCAACACGCCGCTCAACGTGCTGGCGCTCAACCAGCCGGAAACGGTACGTAGCTTCCCTAATATCTGCTATTTCGCGCTCTCTCCAGAAGATGAAGCCCGTGACGCGGCGCATCATATTTATGACCAGGGCAAGCAGTCGCCGCTGCTGTTGATTCCACGCAGCGCGCTTGGCGATCGCGTGGCGAACGCCTTCACCCAGGAGTGGCAAAAACTGGGCGGCGGCATCGTGTTACAGCAAAAATTCGGCTCCGTAGCCGAGCTGAAAATGGGCGTGAACGGCGGCGCGGGTATCGCGTTGACGGGCAGTCCGGTCGCCGCCAGCGTGCCTGCGCAGCCGGGCGTCACCATTGGCGGTCTGACTATCCCTGCGCCGCCGACCGACGCGCAAATCACCGGCGGCGGACGCGTAGACGCGGTCTATATTCTGGCTACGCCGGAAGAGATTGGCTTTATCAAACCGATGATCGCCATGCGTAACGGCACCCAGAGCGGCGCGACGCTGTATGCCAGCTCTCGCAGCGCGCAAGGCACCTCCGGCCCTGACTTCCGTCTGGAGATGGAAGGTTTGCAATACAGTGAAATTCCTATGCTGGCAGGCGGCAATATGCCGTTGATGCAGCAGGCGCTGAGCGCTGTACATAACGACTATTCTCTGGCGCGGATGTACGCCATGGGCGTGGATGCCTGGACGCTGGCGAACCACTTTTCGCAGATGCGTCAGGTGCAGGGGTTTGAGATCAATGGCAATACCGGCGCATTAACCGCCAGCCCGGATTGTGTGATTAACAGGAAGTTATCATGGCTCAAATACCAGCAAGGGGAGATTGTTCCCGCCAGCTAACGCGTAAACAGGCTGGCGACGCGTGGGAAGCTGCCGCGCGTCGCTGGCTGGAAAGCCAAGGACTGCGGTTTATCGCCGCCAACGTGCGCGAGCGCGGCGGCGAAATCGATCTGATCATGCGCGACGGAAAAACGACGGTTTTTGTTGAGGTCCGCTATCGGCGCTCCGGGCTTTATGGCGGCGCGGCGGCCAGTGTGACCCGCAGCAAGCAACACAAATTATTACATACTGCCCGCTTGTGGCTCGCCCGCCAGAATGGGAGTTTTGATACTGTGGATTGTCGGTTCGATGTGTTAGCCTTCACCGGAAATGAGATTGAGTGGTTTCGGGATGCGTTTAACGACCACTCATAATTGAAGATTTTAAGGATTAGCGTGCTCGAAAGAATCAAAGTTTGCTTTACAGAAAGCATTCAAACTCAAATTGCTGCGGCGGAAGCGCTTCCGGATGCCATTTCCCGCGCCGCCATGACGCTGGTTCATTCCCTGCTTAACGGCAATAAAATCCTCTGTTGTGGGAACGGGACGTCCGCGGCCAACGCACAGCATTTTGCTGCCAGCATGATTAACCGCTTTGAAACGGAGCGACCCAGTTTACCCGCCATTGCACTAAATACCGATAATGTGGTCTTAACTGCGATCGCTAACGATCGCCTGCACGATGAAGTTTATGCAAAACAAGTCCGGGCGCTGGGACATGCAGGCGATGTTTTATTGGCGATCTCTACGCGTGGTAATAGTCGCGATATCGTAAAAGCCGTTGAAGCAGCCGTCACGCGTGACATGACCATTGTGGCGCTAACCGGGTATGACGGGGGCGAGCTGGCCGGACTATTAGGGCCGCAGGATGTCGAAATTCGTATCCCTTCACACCACAGCGCGCGCATTCAGGAAATGCATATGCTGACGGTAAACTGCCTGTGCGATTTGATCGATAACACGCTTTTTCCTCACCAGGATGATTAAGGAGTACACATGAAGGCATTTTCGCCGCTCGCAGTCCTTATTTCTGCGTTGCTATTGCAAGGTTGCGTCGCCGCCGCGGTAGTGGGTACGGCAGCCGTCGGCACCAAAGCCGCAACCGACCCGCGTAGCGTGGGCACCCAGGTGGATGACGGAACGCTGGAACTGCGTGTCAGTAGCGCGCTGTCGAAAGATGAGCAAATCAAAAAAGAGACGCGCATCAATGTCACGGCTTATCAGGGCAAAGTTTTGTTAGTGGGCCAGTCGCCAAACAGCGAACTCTCCGCACGCGCGAAACAGATAGCGATGGGCGTTGAAGGCACCACCGAGGTCTATAACGAGATTCGCCAGGGTGAGCCTATCGGCCTGGGGACCGCCTCTAACGATACCTGGATCACCACGAAAGTTCGCTCACAGCTACTGACCAGCGATCAGGTAAAATCGTCAAATGTGAAAGTCACCACCGAAAATGGCGAAGTGTTCCTGCTGGGCCTGGTGACTGAACGTGAAGGTAAAGCGGCAGCGGACATCGCCAGCCGGGTGAGCGGCGTGAAACGCGTGACCACCGCCTTTACGTATATTAAGTAACCGGTGTGCCGGGTGGCGATAAGAATGTGTAAACCGCGTCGCCATCCGGTAAATCATCCGGCTTCGCTACCCCGCTTTTTCCCGCAGTTGCGATGAGGTCAGAATCGTCACGCCTTCTTGTGCTGGCGCCAGCGCTTCCGCCAGCATGGCCCGCGCCACATCCCGCGCATCAATCGATTTCCAGTTTCCTGGCAACAGCCGAAATAGCGGAGCGAAAAGCGTTTCATTCACCCGCCGCGTTGTTCTGTCGCCGAGCAGCATAGAAGGCCGGGCAATCGTCAAACGAGGCCATTTTTGCGCGATTAACGCCTCCTCCATTTCTCCTTTCACCCGATTGTAGAAAAACGGAGAGTGCGCGTTTGCTCCCATTGCGCTGACCACCACCATGTGCTGCGCGCCCAGTCGACGCCCGGTCAGCGCGGTATCAACCACCAGCGTATAATCCGCATGAATAAACGCCGCTTTACTTCCCGCTTCACGCCGGGTCGTGCCCAGGCAGCAAAAAACAATATCTACCGGGTCGGTCACCTGAGCTAACGCGTCGGTAAGCTGCGGATCGTGAGGGTTATAAACGCCGACAATATCCGTCAGCGGGCGACGCGTCGGCGCGGCGATAGCGCTCACCTGCGGCGTGTTGATTAACATTCTCAGCAGATGTCCGCCGACCAGTCCGGTCGCGCCGGTAATCAGTACCTGACTCATCCTCGCTCCTTTACAGATTTGTCCACCTTGCACTCTCGGCCCTATCGACCAGGCTTAATAGTCTACGAGGTAAGTATCCATCATTGTGGAAAATTTGCCTTACCCGACGCCACCACTGCGGAGGAAACGCATGAGTAAGAAAATTGCCGTTTTGATTACCGATGAATTTGAAGATTCAGAATTTACCTCGCCGGCAGCAGAATTCCGTCAGGCCGGCCATGAGGTCATCACCATCAAAAAAGAGGCGGGTAAAACGGTGAAAGGAAAAAAAGGCGAGGCCAGCGTCACCATTGATAAGGCTATTGATGACGTTCGTCCCGACGAGTTCGACGCCTTGCTATTGCCGGGAGGCCATTCGCCGGACTACCTACGCGGCGACAGCCGTTTCGTGGATTTTACCCGCGATTTCGTTAACAGCGGTAAACCGGTTTTTGCCATTTGCCACGGCCCACAGTTGTTGATCAGCGCCGATGTCATTCGTGGCCGCAAACTCACGGCGGTGAAACCGATTATTATCGATGTGAAGAATGCGGGCGCGGAATTTTACGATCAGGAAGTCGTCGTCGATAAAGATCAGCTGGTGACCAGCCGCACGCCTGACGACCTGCCGGCATTTAACCGCGAGGCGCTACGCCTGCTGGGCGCGTGAGTCGCGTAACCAGTGCAGTTTTTTACCAAACCCCAGCGTGTTGTCGGTGAATTTAATTTCATCCAGCCGGATTTCCCATACCGGCGCTGGCAGCACCCTGGCGACCGGGAAGCGACGAAGGTAAGCTTTACGCGCGGCGTCGCTCTCCTGCCCCTCCAGACGGCGAATTTCCCCTTTAAACTGTACGCCGCGAATGCGCGCCACCGTTTTCGGCTGACCATTGACCGTTCCCGCAACTGGCGCGCACGCGCCGGACATTTGCGCATGGCGGGTTTTATCATCCGTTAACAGATACAGCGCGACGTTTTGCGCATCAAACAAATAAAACGCATTGGCGCACCACAGCTCTCCCTCATGGTGTACGCACCAGGTCACCACGTGTTGTTTCGCCAGCCAACGGCCAATAGCGGTAAGTGTGTCCATCTTTATTCTCGCTTATACTGGGAACCTGAAAATTATCATGCTGATGGCGACAATGACACCCTGGTATCTGTATCTGATTCGAACCGCAGACAATGCGCTTTACACCGGAATCACCACCGATGTAGCGCGTCGTTACAGGCAGCATCAAACGGGAAAAGGCGCAAAAGCATTACGGGGAAAAGGCGAGTTAACGCTGGCGTTTGCGGCGCAGGTCGGCGATCGCTCGCTGGCCCTGCGCATAGAGTATCGCATCAAACAGCTCACAAAGCGCCAGAAGGAGCGCCTTGTGACGGAACGCGAAGCGTTTGAGGCGCTGCTGTCCAGCCTGCAAACGCCGGTGCTTAAAAACGATTGAAGTGGTCGTGATACTCCACCAGCCCCGTCACGCCTTCCAGCGCATCCTCAGCCAAACGGTGTACCTGGAAAGCGCTTTCCGTACCGGGCCAACGGCAGTGAAGATCGTAATGTGCGGCCAGTTCAAAACCGAAGCGGCTATATAACGCCGGGTCGCCCAACGTCACGACCGCCGCGTAGCCGAACTCGTTGAGCGAATCCAGCCCTTCATACACTAACTGGCGCGCCAGCCCTTGCCCGCGATACTTTTCATCGACCGCCAGCGGCGCCATGCCGACCCACTGTAAATCTTCGCCCTGCACATCAACCGGGCTAAAGGCGACATAGCCCACCACCTGGCCTTCATCATCCGTGGCCACCAGTCCAAGCGTCAGAAAACCATCTTCACGCAAATCGTGAACCAGCTTCGCTTCCGCATCGCTTTCGAATGAACGGCGTAACAGCGCATCGATACCAGGCGCATCAATGGGAATTTCTACTCGAATTAGCATGGTTCACCTACCGAGGTCTGTTTGGTTTCCGGCGAGTTTTTCATTCCCGCCTCAACAAAATCCGCCAGTTGCAGCAGCATAACGCGTAACGCTTTCGGCATCTGCTCCAGTTCGATGGCGTCCATCAGATTCTTCACATACAACCCTAACTCAGTATCGCCTTCAATGACCAGTCGACGCTGGAAAAAGAGCGTATCCGGATCCTGTTTACGGGCGGCGATCATTAGCAGATCGCTGGCGTCGGCGCTAAAACTGACGTCGGCATCTGCCTGCTGGCTAACGATCAGTTTTTCATTTTCAACCGTGGTATACCATTTTAAGTCGATGTCACGAACATGAATGCTTAACCAACGACCTTCGAGGAATTCCAGCTCTCCATCGGCCAGCGCCTGACGAAACTGCCAGCTCAGAACCTGTTCCAGAACCTGGCGCTTTAGCGCAAAGGGCGTCAGTTTAACCGGTACACTCATCAGAGACGGGCCAGCATGGACTAAGCGTGAACGCAGTTTATCTAACACGAGCTTTACTCCCTGTTTCAATAGTCCTGTTATTTTGCCATATCCAATAAATCACATGGCGGCGTAAATCAACAATTGGGTCTGATTTTCTACCCCATTATTGGTGTTACCAATACGCCTTTAACTGCCTTAAATCAAAAATTGTCGCAGCAAGGTTAACTAAAATCCCTGTTCGTTAACAATTTTGCGTCTCAGACGTAACCCTCAGGATAAATTATGGAGCTGCTCTGCCCTGCCGGAAATCTCCCGGCGCTGAAGGCGGCCATCGAAAACGGCGCTGACGCCGTTTATATCGGGTTAAAAGACGACACCAATGCCCGTCATTTTGCCGGCCTTAACTTTACCGAAAAAAAATTGCAGGAAGCGGTGAGTTTTGTTCACCAGCATCGCCGCAAATTACACATCGCCATTAATACTTTTGCACATCCGGACGGCTATGCCCGCTGGCAGCGCGCCGTGGATATGGCGGCGCAGCTTGGCGCCGACGCGTTGATTCTCGCCGACCTCGCTATGCTGGAATATGCCGCAGAGCGTTACCCGCATATTGAGCGCCATGTTTCCGTTCAGGCTTCGGCAACCAACGAAGAGGCGATTCGCTTTTATCACCGCAACTTTGATGTCCACCGTGTAGTACTGCCGCGTGTACTGTCGATTCACCAGGTAAAACAACTGGCCCGCGTCACGCCGGTGCCGCTGGAGGTATTCGCGTTTGGCAGCCTGTGCATTATGGCGGAAGGTCGCTGCTATCTTTCTTCTTATCTGACGGGGGAGTCGCCCAATACCGTCGGCGCCTGCTCGCCCGCCCGCTTTGTCCGTTGGCAGCAAACGCCGCAGGGGCTGGAATCGCGCCTGAATGATGTCCTGATTGACCGTTACCAGGATGGCGAAAACGCGGGCTACCCAACGCTGTGTAAAGGCCGCTATTTAGTGGACGGCGAGCGCTATCACGCGCTGGAGGAGCCAACCAGCCTGAACACGCTGGAACTACTGCCGGAGCTCATGGCGGCGAACATCGCTTCGGTGAAGATCGAAGGTCGCCAGCGCAGCCCGGCCTATGTCAGCCAGGTGGCGAAAGTGTGGCGCCAGGCGATAGATCGCTGCAAAGCCGCCCCGCAAAACTTCGTTCCACAGCGCGACTGGATGGAGACGCTCGGCGCGATGTCCGAAGGCACCCAAACCACGCTTGGCGCATATCACCGTAAATGGCAGTGAGAGGAGCTATGAAATATTCCTTAGGACCGGTGCTTTATTACTGGCCGAAAGAGACGCTGGAAGATTTTTATCAGCAGGCCGCAAAAAGCAGCGCTGATGTCATTTATCTGGGTGAAGCGGTGTGCAGCAAGCGTCGCGCGACCAAAGTCGGCGACTGGCTGGAAATGGCGAAATCCCTCGCCGCCAGCGGTAAGCAGGTGGCGCTCTCCACCCTGGCGCTGGTACAGGCGTCATCTGAATTAAGCGAGCTGAAACGCTATGTGGACAACGGCGATTTTCTGCTGGAAGCCAGCGATCTTGGCGTGGTGAATCTGTGCGCCGAGCGCAAACTGCCGTTTGTCGCCGGCCATGCGCTGAACTGCTACAACGCGGTCACGCTGCGCCGGTTGCTGAAAGAAGGCATGGTACGCTGGTGTATGCCAGTGGAGCTGTCCCGCGACTGGCTGGTGAATTTGCTTAATCAGTGCGATGAACTGGGCATCCGCAATCAGTTTGAAGTGGAAGTGTTGAGCTACGGCCATCTGCCGCTGGCCTACTCCGCTCGCTGCTTTACCGCCCGTTCGGAAGACCGCCCGAAAGATGAGTGCGAAACCTGCTGTATCAAGTATCCAAACGGTCGTGACGTGTTCTCGCAAGAGAATCAGCAGGTGTTTGTGCTTAACGGTATTCAGACCATGAGCGGCTATGTCTATAACCTTGGCAACGAACTGACGTCGATGCAGGGATTGGTCGATATCGTGCGGCTGTCGCCGTTGGGTACGGAGACATTTGCCATGCTTGATGCCTTCCGCGCTAACGAAAACGGCGGCGCGCCATTACCGCTTGCCGCCCATAGCGACTGTAACGGCTACTGGAAGCGGCTGGCCGGGCTGGAGCTACAGGCCTAGCCGGATGGCGGCATCAATACCTTAATCCGGCCTACAAATAGCGCTCCCGTAGGCCCGATAAGCGCAGCGCCATCGGGCATTGTTTTTGCCGTCAGCCTCATAAAGCTCACTTTGTTAACAACATTCGCTAATCTTTAATGCA
The DNA here is from genome assembly GCF_046567715.1 of Salmonella sp. 741265116_PST. Taxonomy (NCBI): domain Bacteria; kingdom Pseudomonadati; phylum Pseudomonadota; class Gammaproteobacteria; order Enterobacterales; family Enterobacteriaceae; genus Salmonella; species Salmonella sp. 741265116_PST. Next base: position 156,037 of record NZ_JBKFPH010000001.1, read on the forward strand.
GTATTAAAAGATTAACCGGTAACAAAGTGAGCCGTTATGACTGACAAAACTATTCCGTTCTCAGTGCTGGATCTGGCGCCGATCCCTGAAGGAGCTTCGGCAAAAGAAGCCTTCTCCCATTCGCTCGATCTGGCACAACTCGCTGAAAAGCGCGGCTATCACCGCTACTGGCTGGCAGAACATCACAACATGACCGGTATCGCCAGCGCGGCGACCTCGGTATTGATTGGTTATCTGGCGGCCAATACCACAACATTACATCTTGGCTCCGGCGGCGTGATGCTGCCTAACCATTCACCGCTGGTAATTGCCGAGCAGTTCGGTACGCTGAATACGCTCTACCCGGGACGTATCGACTTAGGGTTGGGACGTGCGCCGGGTAGCGATCAGCCGACGATGCGCGCGCTACGTCGCCATATGAGCGGCGATATTGATAACTTTCCACGCGATGTCGCAGAGCTGGTGGACTGGTTCGACGCCCGCGATCCCAGCCCGCTGGTGCGCCCGGTGCCCGGCTACGGCGAGAAGATCCCGGTCTGGCTGCTGGGCTCCAGCCTGTATAGCGCGCAACTGGCGGCCCAGCTTGGGCTGCCGTTTGCCTTCGCGTCGCATTTCGCGCCGGATATGTTGTTGCAGGCGCTGCATCTGTACCGTACCCAGTTCAAACCTTCAGCACGGCTGGAAAAACCGTACGCGATGGTGTGTATCAATATTATCGCCGCCGACAGCAACCGCGACGCGGAATTCCTGTTTACCTCCATGCAGCAGGCTTTTGTGAAGCTACGCCGTGGGGAAACCGGCCAACTGCCGCCGCCGGTTGAGAATATGGAGACCTTCTGGTCGCCATCCGAGCAGTATGGCGTGCAGCAGGCGCTGAGTATGTCGCTGGTCGGCGATAAAGCGAAAGTCCGTCACGGGCTGGAATCCATCCTGCGGGAAACCCAGGCGGATGAAATTATGGTAAACGGGCAAATTTTCGATCATCAGGCGCGGCTGCATTCGTTTGATTTGGCGATGGATGTGAAGCAGGAATTGTTGGGGTAGCGCGTTGTTTTGCCCGGTGGCGCTTCGCTTACCGGGCCTACAGCATCAAGTAGGCCGGATAAGGTGCAACCGCCATCCGGCACAATAACGTTACTGGTACACCGGCAGCAGGTTAACGCTCGACAGGATATGGATAACCGCGTTGCCGACACCAAACACCAGAATCAGCGCAATCATCGGCTTACCACCCCAGACGCGGAATTTAGGGCTACCGAAGCGCTTGCGGGATTGACGCGCCAGCAGCGCCGGTACAATGGCCGCCCAGATAGTTGCCGCTAAACCTGCATAACCAATGGCGTACAGGAAGCCATTCGGCCACAGCAGGCCGCCGACAATTGGCGGCACAAACGTCAGCAGTGCGGTTTTAAAACGCCCCATTGCCGAGTCATCAAAACCAAACAGATCCGCCAGATAGTCAAACAGCCCCAGCGTCACGCCCAGGAAGGAACTGGCGACCGCAAAGTTAGAGAACACCACCAGCAGCAGATCCAGGCTGCGGCTGTTCAGCACGCCGCTCAATGCCTGTACCAGCACATCAATATTGCCGCCTTTCTGCGCAATGCCGATAAATTCCGGACGCGGGATGTTGCCCATCGTCCCCAGCAGCCAGACGGAATAGAGCGCCAGCGCCAGTAACGTCCCATAAATCAGGCATTTGACGATGGTGCGCGGATCTTTGCCGTAATATTTCATCAGGCTCGGTACGTTACCGTGATAGCCAAAAGAGGCCAGACAAAATGGCAGCGTCATCAGCAGATACGGCGTGTATGACGCGTGGCTTTCAGCCACGTTAAACAATGTGGTCGGCGTGACGTGCCCCAGCAGGCTGCCGAAGGTCAGGAAGAAAGTAATCACTTTCGCGCCCAACACAATCGCCGTCATACGGCTAACCGCTTTGGTGCTTAACCACACCACAAACGCCACCAGCAGCGCAAAACCAAGACCTGCCGCGCGCGCCGGAACGTTCAGCGACATCTCAGCAAAGGTATGATGCAGAATTGAGCCGCTCGCCGAGATATAGGCATAAGTCAGGATGTAGAGCACAAAGGCAATAGAAATGCCGTTGACAACGTTCCAGCCTTTGCCCAGCAGGTCTTTAGTGATGGTGTCAAAACTCGAACCAATGCGGTAGTTAAGGTTGGCTTCGAGGATCATCAGCCCGGAGTGCAGCATACAAAACCAAGTAAAGACCAGCGCCGCCATCGACCAGAAGAACCACGCCCCGGACATGACCACCGGCAGGGAGAACATCCCCGCGCCAATGATGGTGCCGCCGATAATCACCACGCCGCCAAGCAGCGAAGGTGACGTTTGGGTGGTGGTAAGTGTTGCCATGCAGCCCTCTCTCCAGTCATTTATAGTGTGACTATCTCTCAATACGCTGCACTGTACCAGTACACGAGTACAAAGGAAATAAAAAAAGCCCCGATTGTGACGATCGGGGCTGTATATTTTACTTTACGCTAATTACGTGTGGCGCTTACGCATCACCACCGCCGAAACGACGGCGACCGGTAGAGTCATCACGACGCGGACCACGGCTTTCACGACGCTCGCCGCTGAAGCGACGACCATCACCACGACCGCCTTCACGACGTTCGCCGCCGAAACCACGGCCTTCGCCACGGCCGCCTTCACGGCGCTCGCCGCTAAAACGACCGCCGCCGCGACGTTCACCGCCCGCGTGCGGAACCGCATCACCCAGCAACTGCATATTCATCGGCTTGTTCAGAATGCGGGTACGCGTGAAGTGCTGCAACACTTCGCCCGGCATACCTTTCGGCAGCTCGATGGTGGAGTGAGACGCGAACAGCTTAATGTTACCAATGTAACGGCTGCTGATGTCGCCTTCGTTAGCGATAGCGCCCACGATATGACGAACTTCAACACCATCATCGCGGCCCACTTCAATGCGGTATAACTGCATATCGCCAACGTCACGACGTTCACGACGCGGACGTTCTTCACGGTCGCCACGCGGGCCACGGTCATTACGATCGCGCGGACCACGGTCATCACGGTCACGGAATTCACGCTTAGGACGCATCGGCGCATCCGGCGGCAGAATCAGCGGACGCTCGCCCTGCGCCATTTTCAGCAGTGCGGCAGCCAGCGTTTCGAGATCCAGCTCTTCGCCTTCAGCAGACGGCTGGATTTTCGCCAGCAGCGCACGGTACTGATCCAGATCGCTGCTTTCCAGTTGCTGCTGAACTTTCGCGGCGAATTTTTCCAGACGGCGTTTACCCAGCAGTTCTGCGTTCGGCAGTTCCACTTCCGGAATGGTCAGCTTCATGGTGCGTTCGATGTTGCGCAGCAGACGACGCTCGCGGTTCTCAACGAACAGCAGCGCGCGACCGGCGCGACCCGCACGGCCGGTACGACCGATACGGTGAACGTAGGACTCGGAATCCATCGGAATATCGTAGTTCACCACCAGGCTGATACGTTCAACGTCCAGACCACGGGCCGCGACGTCGGTGGCGATCAGGATGTCCAGACGACCATCTTTCAGGCGTTCCAGAGTCTGCTCACGCAGCGCCTGGTTCATATCGCCATTCAACGCGGCGCTGTTGTAGCCGCTACGTTCCAGCGCTTCTGCTACTTCCAGGGTCGCGTTTTTGGTACGCACGAAGATAATCGCCGCATCAAAGTCTTCCGCTTCCAGGAAACGCACCAGCGCTTCATTTTTACGCATACCCCACACCGTCCAGTAGCTCTGGCTGATGTCAGGACGGGTAGTCACGCTGGACTGAATGCGCACTTCCTGCGGCTCTTTCATAAAGCGGCGGGTAATGCGACGAATCGCTTCCGGCATGGTGGCGGAGAACAGAGCGGTCTGATGACCTTCCGGGATCTGCGCCATAATAGTTTCAACGTCTTCGATGAAGCCCATACGCAGCATTTCGTCGGCTTCATCCAGCACCAGACCACTCAGTTTAGAGAGGTCGAGGGTGCCGCGTTTTAAGTGATCAAGCAGACGTCCCGGCGTACCGACAACGATCTGCGGCCCCTGACGCAGGGCGCGTAACTGCACGTCATAACGCTGACCGCCGTACAGGGCAACCACGTTTACGCCGCGCATGTGTTTAGAGAAATCCGTCATGGCTTCGGCAACCTGTACCGCCAGTTCGCGGGTTGGCGCCAGCACCAGAATCTGAGGTGCCTTCAGCTCAGGATCAAGATTGTTGAGCAGCGGTAAAGAGAACGCTGCGGTTTTGCCGCTACCGGTCTGGGCCATGCCCAGCACGTCGCGACCGCCCAGCAGATGCGGAATGCACTCTGCCTGGATTGGAGATGGTTTTTCGTAACCCAGATCGGTAAGGGCTTCAAGGATAGGAGCCTTCAGCCCCAGATCTGCAAAAGTGGTTTCGAATTCAGCCATGTAGTACGTGTGCCTCAAAATTAATGGCGGCCAGTCTACATAACTCATCATGAAATTGATCTGCAATTTTCATTGAAAAGTGTGAACCGGCTCAAAGTAGGTGTATTAACGAACAACAACGCCCTCACCCGCGAAGGTGATGGCAATCAAAAAGATTACGGGCTGATATGTTCGTCAGCTATTGCTGGTCCGATTCTGCCAGGTCATCTTGGTCCTGGCCCAGGAGCGATAATTCCAACAATGCGTATCGGTGCTCAACAAAGTTATGAACGTTGTTGGCCACCGCCAGTTTGAACAGAGCCGTGGCGCTGTCCAAATCCCCCAGACTTAGGTAATACTTACCTAAATAGAAGTTGGTTTCACTGAGATGCTCAGCGAGCGAGGTGTTATCCGTTGCGTCCGCCTTGAGCCTTTCCATCAGCGTTGCTTCGCTAATGTCGCCCAGGTAGAACTCGACAATGTTCCATCCCCATTGCTCTTTATCCGATTTTTCGAAGCGTGCTTTTAACGCTTCTTTCGCCTGCTTCTCATTAAGCTTCTGCTCAACAAGATACAGCCACAGGCTGCGGTAAGGATCATTGGGATCGTCTTGATAAAACGCCAGCAGATCATCTTGCGCTAACTTATCACGGCCGCCGTAATACAATGCGATACCGCGGTTTAAGTGCGCGTAGTTGTAAGTTGGATCAAGCTCTAGTACAGAATCAAACGCTTCATAGGCAGCATCAAAATTGCCTGCCTGCGTTAAATAAATGCCTAAGTAATTGAATACTTCAGGCATATCCGGTCTGATTGCCAGCGCTTGTGAAAAATCATTTCGCGCTAATGCCCTCAAACCAAGACTATCATACAACACTCCGCGCTCATATAAAAGCTGTGCGCGTTCGTCATCGGTTAAAGCCCGACTGGCAAGAATCTGTTCCATACGCGCCAGAATCACTTCCTGCTGTAAAGTCGGTTGCAATGGTACTGCGAGGACTTCACTTTTACGCCAGGCGGAATTACTGCATCCTGCAAGCGTAAGTGCTGTCGCAACGAAACACCAGCGCAAAAAAGGCTTCATTTCCCACTCCCGAAGACAACGATTGAATGAACGTCCTGTTCCCCGGTGGCTCAACAAGGCGTCCAGCCAGGTCTAAAGCCCTCCGCAGTGCGGAGGGCAAAAGGCTACCTTACTCGGCCTGTTCGCTCGCCGGAGCTTCCGGCGCAGCCGCAGGTTGAGACTGCTCGGTTGCTTCTTTAATGCTCAGACGTACACGGCCCTGGCGGTCAACTTCCAGAACCTTAACCGGGACTTCCTGACCCATCTGCAGATAGTCGGTCACTTTCTCTACACGCTTATCCGCGATTTGAGAGATGTGAACCAGACCTTCTTTACCGCCGCCGATGGCAACAAACGCGCCAAAGTCAACGATACGGGTCACTTTACCATTGTAGATACGGCCGACTTCGATCTCTGCGGTAATCTCTTCGATACGACGGATAGCGTATTTCGCTTTTTCACCGTCGGTCGCCGCGATCTTCACAGTACCGTCATCTTCGATTTCGATGGTGGTGCCGGTCTCTTCAGTCAGCGCGCGGATCACAGAACCGCCTTTACCGATCACGTCTTTGATCTTGTCCGTGCTGATCTTGATGGTATGGATACGCGGCGCAAATTCAGAGATATCGCCACGCGGCGCGTTGATCGCCTGTTCCATCACGCCCAGGATGTGCAGACGCGCGCCTTTAGCCTGGTTCAACGCAACCTGCATGATCTCTTTGGTGATACCTTCAATTTTGATATCCATCTGCAGCGCAGAGATACCGTCGCGGGAACCCGCCACTTTGAAGTCCATATCGCCCAGGTGATCTTCATCGCCCAGAATGTCAGACAGTACAACGTAGTTGTCGCCTTCTTTCACCAGACCCATGGCGATACCTGCTACGGCGGCTTTAATTGGCACGCCAGCGTCCATCAGCGCCAGAGAAGCGCCGCACACGGAAGCCATAGAGGAAGAACCGTTGGATTCGGTGATTTCAGACACCACGCGAACGGTGTACGGGAATTTATCCATGTCCGGCATCACTGCCAACACGCCGCGCTTCGCCAGACGACCGTGACCAATTTCACGACGCTTCGGAGAACCGACCATGCCGGTTTCGCCTACGGAGTACGGAGGGAAGTTGTAGTGGAACAGGAAGCTGTCAGTGCGCTCGCCCATCAGTTCATCAAGCACCTGCGCGTCACGGGCAGTACCCAGAGTCGCGGTAACCAGCGCCTGCGTTTCACCACGGGTAAACAGAGCGGAACCGTGAGTACGCGGCAGTACGCCAGTGCGCACGTCCAGACCACGGATCATGTCTTTTTCACGGCCATCAATACGCGGCTCGCCTGCCAGTACGCGGCTACGTACCACGTTTTTCTCGATGGCGTGCAGGATTTCACCCAGCTCGTTAGCATCCAGAGTTTCATCTTCTGCAATAAGCTGATCGATGGTTTCGGATTTGATTACGTCAACCTGAGCATAGCGCTCTTGTTTATCGGTAATGCGGTACGCGTCGCTCAGACGAGATTCAGCAAGCGCAGCAACACGCGCGTTCAACGCGTCGTTGACGGCTTCCGGCTGCCAGTCCCAACGCGGTTTACCGGCTTCTTTCACCAGATCGTTGATCGCCTGGATAACAACCTGCTGCTGCTCGTGACCGAATACCACCGCGCCCAGCATAGTGTCTTCGCTCAGCAGTTCAGCTTCGGATTCCACCATCAGCACAGCCGCTTCGGTACCGGCAACCACCAGGTCCAGCTTGCTTTCTTTCAGCTCGTCCTGGGTCGGGTTCAGCACGTACTGGTCATTGATGTAACCTACGCGCGCCGCGCCGATTGGGCCGTTGAACGGAATGCCGGACAGCGACAGCGCAGCAGATGCGCCGATCATCGCCACGATATCCGGGTTAACCTGCGGGTTAACGGAAACGACGGTCGCGATAACCTGCACTTCGTTAACGAAGCCTTCCGGGAACAGCGGACGAACCGGGCGGTCAATCAGACGCGCGATCAGGGTTTCGCCTTCGCTTGGACGGCCTTCACGACGGAAGAAGCTGCCCGGGATACGACCAGCAGCGTAGGTACGCTCCTGATAGTTAACGGTCAGTGGGAAGAAGTCCTGGCCTGGCTTGGCTTTTTTCTGGCCGACAACGGTAACGAATACGGCGGTGTCATCCATGCTTACCATAACAGCGGCAGTGGCCTGACGCGCCATCATGCCAGTTTCCAGCGTAACGGTATGCTGACCGTACTGGAATTTACGAACGATCGGATTAAGCAAAATAATATCCTTTCCAATTTTTGACGGCACAATACGCGCCGTCGTTAATACCCGATCTTCTGCGCATCCTCGCGACTAATGACAACCCTAACCCTGATATGGGTAAAGCCTCTCATTAGCCGCGCGAACCTCTGCAACGGAAGATCATTCATAGCAACAATACATTAGTTTCCAGCGAATTGCTGCCATCTGCTGGAAAAAAGGGGCCATGAAGGCCCCCTCTTTCTGAAACTCGAAAGAATTAGCGACGCAGACCCAGACGCTCAATCAGCGCGGTGTAGCGTGCAACATCTTTACGTTTCAGGTAGTCGAGCAGTTTACGACGCTGAGAAACCATACGCAGCAGACCACGACGGCTGTGGTGATCTTTTTTATGCTCTGCAAAGTGACCCTGCAGGTGGTTAATCTGTGCAGTCAACAGAGCAACCTGAACATCGGTAGAACCGGTGTCGTTTGCGTCACGACCGAACTCAGAAACGATTTTAGCTGTAGCTTCAGTACTTAGAGACATTTTAAAACTCCAAAGTATTTAAGAATGAGAGGACGCCGATCTCTAATTCAGCGATCCCAGTGTACGCCGCGTAAACTGTTAAATAATTTACGCGACGTTAAGCGGCGGTATTCTACTCGCAGCGCTCTCTTATCGCAAGACGAAGCGACATTACGCTGGGTACTCTACTACCAGCCGACGAGGCGCGACACGGCCTTCGTCGTCAATTTCGCCCATACCGATAAATTTATCGTCGTCACCTTCCGTCACACGAACCAGTCCCTTCAACGGCGCGCCCGTGGTACGAACCGGGTTGCCATTCTTGAAGTATACCGAAGATGTTAACGGCAGATTAACAACAGGATAGTCCGAAGCTGGACTGTCCATTGGCATCAATAATGGATCGAGCAACTGCGCCGCCGGAACGCCCTGCTGTTCCGCCTGTGCTACCAGCGTCTGCAAATGCTCCAGCGTCACCATACGATCCACCGGATACTTGCTGACCGTCAGACGACGCAGATACGTTACGTGCGCGCCACAGCCCAGTTTCTCACCTAAATCATCAATAATGGTACGAATATAGGTGCCTTTGGAGCAATGAACTTCCAGCTCCAGCTCGTTACCTTCATGGCGAATAAACAGCAGCTCATAGACGGTAATCGGGCGGGCTTCGCGCGGCACTTCGATACCCTGGCGGGCATATTCGTACAGCTTCTTGCCCTGATACTTCAGCGCCGAATACATCGAGGGAATCTGTTCGATATCCCCACGAAAGGTCTCCAGCGCGCTCGCAAGCTGCCCAGCGCTGAAAGTCACCGGACGCTCCTGCACGATTTGACCATCGGCGTCAGAGGTATCCGTGCGCTGCCCCAGACGGGCAATAACACGATAGCGTTTGTCAGAATCCAGCAGGTACTGCGAAAATTTTGTCGCTTCGCCGAGGCAAATCGGCAACATGCCGGTCGCCAGCGGGTCCAGCGCGCCGGTATGCCCGGCGCGGTTGGCATTGTAGATGCGCTTAACCTTCTGCAGCACGTCATTGCTGGACATACCCTGCGGCTTATCCAGCAGCAGAACGCCGTGAATGTCGCGGCCACGACGACGAGGACGACTCATCAGTCCTCCTTGCTGTCGTCCGGGTTCACACGACGTTCTTCGTCATGTTTCACCACGTTAGTCACCAGGTTGGACATACGCATCCCTTCCACCAGCGAGTTGTCGTAGAAGAAGGTCAGTTCCGGTACGATGCGCAGACGCATCGCTTTACCCAGCAAGCTGCGGATGAAACCAGACGCTTCCTGCAGGGCCTTAATGCCGTTTTTCACAGCCGCTTCGTCCTGATCGTTGAGGAACGTCACGAATACTTTGGCGTATGCCAGATCGCGGGACATTTCAACACCCGATACGGTGGTCATCATACCTACACGTGGATCTTTGATTTCGCGTTGCAGGATGAGCGCGATCTCTTTCTGCATCTCTTGCGCTACGCGCTGAGGGCGACCAAATTCTTTCGCCATAATAAATTCTCCAGAATAAAGACAAAAAAGGGGCCATAAGCCCCTTTTTAAATTTCTTGCCGGGTGGCGCTTCGCTTACCCGGCCTACGCCTAATCATCTTCTAAGGATTTTGGATTGCAACAAGGCGGCAAGCTCGTAAATCCCCGGGAGCATAGATAACTATGTGACCGGGGTGAGCGAGCGCAGCCAACGCCGTTGCGGCCCAAAAGACGACGAAGATTAAGCGATAGTACGTTGGATCTCGATAATCTCGAATACTTCGATCATATCGCCAACGCGAACGTCGTTGTAGTTCTTCACGCCGATACCACATTCCATGCCGTTACGGACTTCGTTAACGTCATCTTTGAAGCGGCGCAGGGATTCCAGCTCGCCTTCATAGATAACCACGTTGTCGCGCAGAACGCGGATTGGGTTATGGCGTTTAATCGTACCTTCGGTAACCATACAGCCCGCGATCGCGCCGAATTTCGGCGATTTGAACACATCGCGCACTTCAGCCAGACCGATGATCTGCTGTTTCAGTTCCGGAGACAGCATACCGCTCATCGCCGCTTTCACTTCGTCGATCAGGTTATAGATGACGGAGTAGTAACGCAGATCCAGGCTTTCAGATTCGATCACTTTACGCGCAGAGGCATCGGCACGAACGTTGAAGCCAACCAGAATGGCGTTGGACGCCGCAGCCAGGGTCGCGTCGGTTTCGGTGATACCACCTACGCCAGAACCGATGATCTTCACTTTCACTTCGTCGGTAGACAGTTTCAGCAAGGAGTCGGAGATCGCTTCCACAGAACCCTGTACGTCGGCCTTCAGCACGATGTTCACTTCGTGAACTTCGCCTTCGGTCATGTTGGCGAACATGTTCTCGAGTTTAGATTTCTGCTGACGCGCCAGTTTAACTTCACGGAATTTACCCTGACGATACAGAGCAACTTCACGCGCTTTCTTCTCGTCGCGAACGACGGTCACTTCGTCACCCGCAGCCGGAACGCCGGACAGGCCGAGGATTTCCACCGGAATGGACGGACCCGCTTCCAGCACTTCCTGACCCAGTTCGTTACGCATCGCACGCACGCGGCCGTATTCGAAGCCACACAGCACGATATCGCCCTTATGCAGCGTACCTTCACGAACCAGCACGGTAGCCACCGGACCACGACCTTTATCCAGGAAGGATTCGATAACCGCACCGCTCGCCATACCTTTGCGTACCGCTTTCAGTTCCAGAACTTCGGCCTGCAGCAGGATAGCGTCCAGCAGTTCGTCGATACCGGTGCCCGCTTTTGCAGACACGTGAACGAACTGGCTCTCGCCGCCCCACTCTTCCGGCAGAATGCCGTACTGGGACAGTTCGTTCTTAACGCGATCCGGATCGGCTTCCGGCTTATCGATTTTGTTCACCGCAACCACGACCGGCACACCTGCCGCTTTCGCGTGCTGGATAGCTTCGATAGTCTGCGGCATCACGCCGTCGTCTGCCGCTACCACCAGAACCACGATATCCGTTGCCTGGGCGCCGCGAGCACGCATAGAAGTAAATGCGGCGTGGCCCGGGGTGTCCAGGAAGGTGATCATCCCGTTGTCAGTTTCAACGTGGTACGCACCGATGTGCTGGGTAATGCCGCCCGCTTCGCCAGAGGCTACTTTCGTGGAACGAATGTAGTCCAGCAGAGAGGTTTTACCGTGGTCAACGTGGCCCATGATGGTCACAACCGGTGCGCGCGGTTCAGCCGCAGCGCCGGTATCACGGTCGCTCATTACCGCTTCTTCCAGTTCGTTTTCACGACGCAGGATAACTTTGTGGCCCATCTCTTCGGCAACCAGCTGTGCGGTTTCCTGGTCGATGACCTGGTTGATGGTGGCCATGGCGCCCAGCTTCATCATCGCTTTGATGACCTGAGAGCCTTTCACCGCCATCTTGTTCGCCAGATCGCCAACGGTGATGGTTTCACCGATCACCACGTCACGGTTAACGGCCTGAGCGGGCTTCTGGAAGCCTTGCTGTAAAGAAGACCCTTTACGCTTGCCGCCTTTACCGCCGCGAACCGCAGCACGCGCTTCTTCGCGATCGGCTTTGGATTCGGCATGTTTGCCTTTTTTCGCCGGACGTGCCGCTTTTGCATTACGGCCACGACCACGACCGCCTTCTACTTCACGATCGTTTTCGTCTTCGGCCTGGCGCGCGTGCTGAGAAGTGGTGACATGATAGTCACTGGTGTCTTCTACTGGCTCAGGCGTTGCGGTCCATTTGTTTTCTTCCGCCATGCGGCGAGCTTCTTCTGCTACACGACGCGCTTCTTCTTCGAGTTTGCGACGTGCTTCTTCTTCCGCTTTACGCTTCAGCTCTGCAGCTTCATTCTCACGGCGGGCTTTTTCGGCCTGGGCGGTTTTGGTCATATCGTCAGTCTGTTGATTGCTCACTTTGTCTTTTTCCGCAGCTTCACGTTTCGCTTTTTCAGCGGCTTCACGCTTAGCTTGTTCTGCGGCCTCGCGTTCAGCTTTTTGTTGCGCCTCGCGTTTGGCCTGTTCTTCTGCCTCACGACGGGCTTGCTCTTCCGCTTCACGCTGCGCCTGCTCTTCCGCGGCCAGGCGTTCAGCCTCTTGCGGATCGCGTTTCACAAAGGTGCGCTTCTTGCGGACTTCGATTTGTACCGATTTACTTTTTCCACCGGTACCTGGAATATTCAGGGTGCTGCGCGTCTTACGCTGCAGCGTCAGTTTATCGGGACCAGAAACCGCTTCGCGGTTCAGGTGCGCCAGTAAAGTCTGTTTTTCTTGTGCGGACACAGAGTCGTCAGCAGATTTCCGGATACCTGCATCAGCAAACTGCTGTACCAGGCGATCCACGGAAACCTGTCTCTCTGCGGCCAGCGCTTTTAGGGTTACATCTGTCATGCTGTTCCTTCCTGCTACAGTTTATTACGCTTCGTCGCCGAACCAGCAAATATTACGGGCAGCCATAATCAGCTCACCGGCTTTTTCGTCGGTCAACCCTTCGATATCAGCCAGATCATCAATGCCCTGGTCGGCGAGATCTTCCAGCGTACAAACACCACGAGCCGCCAGTTTGAAAGCCATATCGCGATCTAATCCTTCCAGATTCAGCAGATCGTCAGCCGGTTTGTTATCACCGAGGCTTGCTTCCTGGTCCTGCGCCAGAGTGGCCAGTGCGTTTTTAGCACGCTCGCGCAGTGCTTCAACGGTCGGCTCATCAAGGCCGTCAATTTCCAGCAGTTCTTTCATTGGCACATAGGCCAGTTCTTCGAGCGTGGAGAAACCTTCTTCTACCAGAACGGTCGCGAACTCTTCATCAATATCAAGATATTTAGTAAAGATCTCGATAGCGGCATGTGCTTCAGCCTGATGTTTAGCCTGCAAGTCATCAACGGTCATTACGTTGAGTTCCCAGCCGCTCAATTGCGAAGCCAGGCGGACGTTCTGACCATTACGTCCGATCGCCTGCGCCAGATTACCGGCTTCAACGGCGATATCCATGGTATGTTTATCTTCGTCCACCACGATAGATGCGACGTCTGCCGGCGCCATCGCATTAATGACGAACTGCGCCGGGTTATCATCCCACAGCACGATATCGATACGCTCACCGCCCAGTTCGGTAGAGACCGCCTGAACGCGCGCGCCGCGCATCCCCACGCAAGCGCCGACCGGATCGATACGTTTATCGTTGGTTTTCACTGCGATTTTCGCACGAGAACCCGGATCGCGAGCCGCCGCTTTAATTTCAATCACTTCTTCGCCGATTTCCGGCACTTCGATGCGGAACAGTTCGATCAGCATTTCCGGCTTAGAACGGGTGACGAACAGCTGTGCGCCACGCGCTTCCGGGCGAACAGCATACAGCACGCCGCGAATACGGTCGCCAGGGCGGAAGTTTTCGCGCGGCAGCATATCTTCACGCAGAATCACCGCTTCAGCGCTACCGGCCATCCCTTCGGATTTAATTTCCAGAGAGATATTGTCGCGGTTCACTTTCTTCACCACGCCAGTGACGATTTCGCCTTCCTGGTCGCGGAACTGATCGACAACCATCGCGCGTTCAGCTTCACGGACCTTCTGTACGATAACCTGTTTCGCAGTCTGCGTGGTGATACGGTCAAAGGTGACAGACTCAATCTGATCTTCAACATAGTCGCCGACATTCAGGCTTTCGTCTTCAAAGCGCGCCGCTTCCAGCGTAATTTCCTTCGTCGGCATGGTCACTTCTTCAACGATCAACCAACGGCGGAAAGTATCAAAATCACCGCTTTTACGATCGATTTCTACACGAACATCGATCTCCTGCTCATATTTTTTCTTTGTTGCTGTCGCCAGCGCACTTTCCAGCGCTTCAAAAATTTTTTCGCGTGGCAGCGCTTTTTCGTTGGAAACGGCTTCAACAACAGCCAAAATTTCTTTGTTCATCGCGGGCTTTTCACCTCATCCAGACTGTTAAAAGTGGGGAACCAGGTTCGCCTTCTGGATATTACTCAGCGCGAACACTTCATCTTTGCCTTCGACTGTGACGGTAATCATTTCACCGTCCACCGCTTTGATAATGCCCTGCCACTTGCGACGGTTCTGTACCGCCATGCGAAGAACCAGCGCGACTTCTTCACCCTGGAAACGCGCATAATGATCGGCAGTGAACATAGGACGGTCGAGACCCGGTGACGAGACTTCAAGGTTGTAAGCCACGGAGATAGGATCTTCAACGTCCAGCACCGCGCTTACCTGGTGGCTCACATCAGCACAATCATCAACATTGATGCCATCTTCACTATCAATATAGATGCGCAGTGTGGATGTGCGACCGCGAATAAATTCGATGCCGACCAGCTCGTAGCCTAAGGCTTCAACTGGCGCTGTAATCATCTCTGTTAATTTTTGCTCTAATGTGGACAAGCCCACCCCCAAGACATAAAAAAAGGGCCTAAAGCCCAGTTATTCTGTAGTCAGATAACAAAAAACCCCGATAAATCGGGGCTTTAGATAACTGAACCCTATAACCGCAACGGCGGTCTGGTGTACCTTCCGAAAGAATTTTTTTCAAATCCAGCTACGAAGGACATAATCTTCACAGTATATTTGAAAAAGAACTCTAAGGGAAAGTGGTTGCGGGGGCCGGATTTGAACCGACGACCTTCGGGTTATGAGCCCGACGAGCTACCAGGCTGCTCCACCCCGCGCCTGAAACGTGGCAAATTTTACTCGTTTTGGGCAAAATTTGCAAATACTGCTGGGATTTGGTACCGAGGACGGGACGTAAAATCTGCGCACAGTATAGTGACCAGGCATGAGTTATGTCAACCCTATTCCCAATATGCAGATGAATGAATATCACTCTTCGTTATACTCATCCCATCTCTCCGGCTTAGACACGCATTTCACAACGTTATTTCAGTAAACCTTCACTAAACGCTTCCTGTCTCTGCTAAAAGATGATTAAATGAAAACTCATTTATTTTGCATAAAAATGCACTAAAGCAGAAACCGATCTCATTATCAGTCAATCAAGCAGGGTTCTATTCTATGACGACGATTCTTAAGCATCTTCCAGCAGGTCAACGTATTGGTATCGCTTTTTCCGGCGGTCTGGACACCAGCGCCGCGCTGCTGTGGATGCGACAAAAAGGAGCTGTCCCATATGCCTATACTGCGAATCTGGGACAACCGGATGAGGATGACTATGACGCCATTCCTCGTCGCGCAATGGAGTATGGCGCAGAGAATGCTCGCCTGATTGATTGCCGCAAGCAGTTGGTTGCAGAAGGGATCGCAGCGATTCAGTGCGGCGCTTTCCATAATACGACTGGCGGACTGACCTATTTCAATACCACGCCGCTGGGCCGTGCCGTGACCGGCACGATGCTGGTCGCCGCGATGAAAGAAGACGGCGTGAATATCTGGGGCGACGGCAGCACCTATAAAGGCAACGATATTGAACGTTTCTATCGTTACGGCTTGCTGACGAATGCTGAATTACAGATTTACAAACCGTGGCTGGATACCCACTTTATCGATGAGCTGGGTGGTCGCCATGAGATGTCTGAATTTATGATTGCCTGCGGCTTCGACTACAAAATGTCCGTTGAAAAAGCCTACTCCACCGATTCCAACATGCTCGGCGCCACGCATGAAGCGAAAGATCTGGAGTTTCTTAACTCCAGCGTCAAAATCGTTAACCCGATTATGGGCGTGAAGTTCTGGGACGAAAGCGTGAAGATCCCGGCAGAAGAAGTCACCATCCGTTTTGAACAGGGTCACCCTGTTGCTCTGAATGGCAAAACCTTCAGCAATGATGTTGAGATGATGCTGGAAGCGAATCGCATCGGTGGCCGCCACGGCCTGGGCATGAGCGACCAAATTGAAAACCGCATCATTGAAGCAAAAAGCCGCGGTATTTATGAAGCCCCCGGAATGGCGCTGCTGCACATCGCTTACGAGCGTCTGTTGACCGGTATTCACAACGAAGACACCATTGAACAGTATCATTCTCATGGTCGTCAGTTGGGTAAACTGCTGTATCAGGGCCGCTGGTTCGACTCGCAGGCGCTGATGCTGCGTGACGGCCTGCAACGTTGGGTCGCCAGCCAGATTACCGGTGAAGTGACGTTGGAGCTGCGTCGCGGCAACGACTACTCAATTCTGAACACCGTATCCGACAATCTGACCTATAAGCCAGAACGTTTAACCATGGAAAAAGGCGATTCCGTATTCTCGCCAGACGATCGTATCGGTCAGTTGACGATGCGTAACCTGGACATCACCGATACGCGTGAAAAACTGTATGGCTATGCGCAGTCTGGCCTGCTGGCGACATCGTCCGCCACCGGTTTACCGCAGGTCGGTAGTCTGGAAAACAATGCAAAGTAACCGAATGATATTTCTCACAGGTCGCGCAAGCGGCCTTTTTTATGAGGGATAATGACTGTAGGCCGAACAAGGCGTTTACGCCGCCATCCGGCATTGATTGCCTGATGGCGCTACGCTTATCAGGCCTACATGCCACATCATTTGACGGGTCACAGACGAAAAAAAAGACGCTTTTCAGCGTCTTTCTTTCGGAATATTGGTACCGAGGACGGGACTTGAACCCGTAAGCCCTATTGGGCACTACCACCTCAAGGTAGCGTGTCTACCAATTCCACCACCTCGGCACGGATACTGCTATTAGCGCGGGATATCGCTGGTCGGCTGGGCCGGCGCGGCAGGTTGAGTCTGCTCGGTCTTCGCCGGCGCGCTCAGATTTTCCCACTCGCTCCCTTTATTGGTTTTGTTGCTATTGATATTACCCAACACCAGACTGATGATGAAGAACAGCGTCGCCAATACCGCCGTCATTCGGGTCATGAAGTTACCAGAACCACTTGAACCAAATAGCGTAGCGGAAGCGCCTGCTCCGAAGGAGGCTCCCATATCAGCGCCTTTACCTTGCTGCAGCATGATCAGACCTACAAGGCCAATTGCCACAATAAGGAAAACAACTAAAAGAGCTTCGTACATAATCAACCTGTTCCTTGCGGAGTTGCCGCGTACCAATGCTTCTACCAATAAAGCGGGATTTTTACTGTTTCCCACTGAAGCGGGTGTGAATACTAACCAAAGCGAATGACCTTCGCAAGGGCAATTTAAGCGCATTGTATCAACTGCGGAAAAAAACAGCAAAAGCGTTGTTTTTTAGGTGCAGCAAGGCGGCAACCGCCGCCTTTTTAGTCACTTAAACGCTTAAACGGCTTTTACCGCATCCGCGATACGATGAGCGAATGCCGTAACCTGCGCTTCATCCTCGCCTTCCACCATCACGCGAATCAGCGGTTCGGTACCGGATTTACGTAGCAGTACCCGCCCACGATTGCCGAGTGTGGCTTCTACGTCCGCCGTTACCGCTTTCACCGCTTCATTTTCCAGCGGATCGCCGCTACCAGCGGTGTAACGCACGTTAACCAGAATCTGCGGGAACATTTTCATACCGCTGCACAGATCGTGCAGACTCATATGATTACGCACCATCGCCGCCAGAACTTGTAGCCCCGCTACAATACCGTCGCCAGTGGTCGTTTTATCCAGCAGAATAACGTGACCAGAGTTTTCCGCGCCGATGCGCCAGCCTTTTTCCTGCAATTTTTCCAGCACGTAGCGGTCGCCCACTTTCGCCCGGGCAAACGGAATGCCAAGCTGCTTGAGCGCCAGCTCCAGCCCCATATTGCTCATCAGCGTCCCCACCGCGCCGCCGCGCAGTTGCCCCTGGCGCAACCCTTCGCGCGCGATGATATACATGATCTGATCGCCATCGACTTTTGCGCCTTCATGGTCAACCATGATGACCCGGTCGCCGTCGCCGTCAAGCGCGATGCCGAGGTCCGCTTTCTCCGCCAACACGCGCGCCTGTAACGCGTGCACGTCGGTCGCGCCCACTTCTTCGTTAATGTTGACGCCGTTTGGCTCACAGCCGATGGCGATCACGGTCGCGCCCAGCTCGCGCAGCACATTCGGCGCGATATGGTAGGTAGCGCCGTTGGCGCAATCCACAACCACTTTCAGGCCGTTGAGGCTCAGTTCGTTCGGGAAGGTGCCTTTGCAGAACTCAATATAGCGTCCGGCGGCATCGACGATGCGGCTGGCTTTACCCAGCTCGGCGGAGTCTACGCAGGTGATCTCTTTTTCCATTTCGGCTTCGATGGCTTCTTCCACATCGTCAGGCAGTTTCGTACCGTCGATAGAGAAGAATTTAATGCCGTTATCATAGAATGGGTTATGCGAAGCCGAGATAACGATACCCGCCTCCGCGCGGAAAGTCCGCGTCAGATAGGCGACGGCTGGCGTTGGCATAGGTCCGGTAAACGAGGCCGACAGCCCCGCAGCGGCAAGGCCCGCCTCCAGCGCGGATTCCAGCATATAGCCAGAAATACGCGTATCTTTACCGATAATGATTTTACGCGAACCATGACGCGCCAGCACTTTTCCGGCAGCCCAACCCAGTTTAAGCACAAAATCAGGTGTAATAGGGGCATCGCCTACACGTCCGCGAATCCCATCGGTACCGAAATATTTACGATTACTCATAGCGTTTGTTTCCCTTTGCAGACAGAGTGGCTTCCACCACCCGCATCGCCTCTACGGTTTCTTTGACGTCATGGACGCGAATGATCTGCGCGCCCTGCATCGCGGCAATTACTGCGCACGCAAGGCTGCCGTTCAGACGGTCTGATGGCCCCACGTTAAGTAGCTGACCAACCATCGTTTTACGCGACATGCCCACCAGCAGCGGCAGGTTAAAATGATGAAACTCACCCAGTCGCGCCAGTAAGGTATAGTTGTGAGAGAGATTTTTACCGAAACCGAATCCGGGGTCGAGCAACAATTTCTCTTTTGCGATGCCGGCCTTCTCACAACGTGCTATTTGCTCAATAAAGTAGCGATTCACCTCAGCAAAGACATCGTCATATTTCGGCGCCTCCTGCATGGTTTTGGGGTTGCCCTGCATGTGCATAAGACTGACCGGCAAGCCGGTTTCCGCTGCCGCTTCCAACGCGCCGGGCTCGGAGAGCGAACGGACATCATTGATAATATGCGCGCCCGCCCTTGCCGCTTCACGGATCACCTCGGGTTTAGAGGTATCCACAGAAATCCACACTTCAAAACGTTGCGCGATTGCTTCCAGTACCGGAATAACGCGATCCAGCTCTTCTTCCACGCTCACTTCCGCCGCGCCTGGTCGCGTTGATTCCCCCCCCACATCAATAATTGTCGCCCCGGCATTCACCATTAAATTCGCATGTTTCACCGCCTCAATCAGCGTGTTATGCGCACCGCCGTCGGAGAACGAATCCGGCGTTACGTTCAGGATCCCCATAACATGCGGATGAGTGAGATCGAGCGTGGCGCCCTGAGCGAAGAGTTTCATGGTCAAAATCCCTGTTTTATTTGTGGTGAGTTAAAAAAAGAAAAACCCCGGGGCAAGCCCCAGGGTTTCGGTGAGCGCTAAACATAATGTTGTACAACAAACGCTTATTTGTCGCCCAGTTGCTCTGACATCGTGTTGCCCGGGTTCGGCGTGCGTGGTTCATCAACCGGACGCGGCGCCTGAGGCGTACCATTGCTGTCAGAGTTATTGGTGCCGTTTGGATCTTCCCAGCCCGCAGGCGGACGCACTTCACGACGCGCCATCAGGTCATCAATCTGCGGCGCATCGATGGTTTCATATTTCATCAGCGCATCTTTCATCGCGTGCAGAATATCCATATTGTCAGTCAGGATCTGACGAGCGCGATTGTAGTTACGCTCAATCAGCGCTTTCACTTCCTGGTCGATGATACGCGCGGTTTCATCAGACATATGTTTCGCTTTTGCGACGCTACGGCCGAGGAACACTTCGCCCTCTTCTTCCGCATACAGCAGCGGACCAAGTTTGTCGGAGAAGCCCCACTGAGTCACCATGTTACGCGCCAGGTTAGTCGCGACTTTAATGTCGTTCGACGCACCGGTAGAAACATGCTCAACGCCGTAGATAATCTCTTCCGCCAGACGGCCGCCGTACAGCGTGCTGATTTGGCTTTCCAGCTTCTGACGGCTGGCGCTGATCGCGTCACCTTCAGGCAGGAAGAAGGTCACACCCAGCGCGCGACCACGTGGGATAATCGTCACTTTGTGCACCGGATCGTGTTCCGGCACCAGGCGACCGATAATCGCGTGGCCCGCTTCGTGGTACGCGGTCGACTCTTTCTGCGCTTCTGTCATCACCATGGAGCGACGTTCCGCACCCATCATGATTTTGTCTTTCGCTTTTTCGAACTCAACCATCGACACTACGCGTTTGTTGCCGCGTGCGGCAAACAGCGCCGCTTCGTTGACCAGGTTCGCCAGGTCCGCACCGGAGAAACCCGGCGTACCGCGCGCAATGATCGCCGCATCAATGTCCGTCGCTAACGGCACGCGACGCATATGCACCTTCAGAATCTGCTCACGACCGCGAACATCCGGCAGGCCTACCACCACCTGACGGTCAAAACGGCCTGGACGCAGCAACGCCGGGTCCAGAACGTCCGGACGGTTAGTTGCGGCGATAACGATGATACCTTCGTTACCTTCGAAGCCGTCCATCTCGACCAGCATCTGGTTCAACGTCTGCTCACGTTCATCGTGACCACCGCCCAGACCAGCGCCACGCTGGCGACCTACGGCGTCGATTTCATCGATGAAGATAATGCACGGCGCCGCTTTCTTGGCCTGTTCGAACATGTCACGCACACGAGACGCGCCGACACCGACGAACATTTCCACAAAGTCAGAACCGGAAATCGTAAAGAATGGCACCTTCGCTTCACCCGCAATGGCTTTTGCCAGCAGGGTTTTACCGGTACCCGGCGGGCCGACCATCAGGACGCCTTTCGGAATTTTACCGCCCAGCTTCTGGAAACGGCTCGGTTCACGCAGGTATTCAACCAGTTCCGCCACTTCTTCTTTCGCTTCGTCACAACCCGCGACGTCAGCAAACGTGGTTTTGATCTGATCTTCCGTCAGCATACGCGCCTTGCTCTTACCGAACGACATGGCGCCTTTGCCACCGCCGCCCTGCATCTGACGCATAAAGAAGATCCAGACGCCGATCAGCAACAGCATCGGGAACCAGGAAATGAAGATAGAAGCCAGCAGGCTTGGCTCTTCAGGTGGTTCGCCAACAACCTTGACGTTTTTAGTCAGCAGGTTATCAAGCAGCTTCGGATCATTAATCGGAATGTAAGTCGTGTAACGGTTACTATCTTTCTTGGTAACGTTGATCTCACGTCCGTTGATACGCGCTTCGCGAACCTGGTCCTGATTGACCTCTTGCAGGAAGGTAGAGTAATCCACCTTACGGCCATTAGACTCGCTGGGCCCAAAGCTCTGGAATACTGACATCAGCACAACGGCAATGACCAGCCAGAGTATTAGGTTTTTCGCCATGTCACTCAAGGGATTAACCTCTTATTACAACTGTGTTAAAAACAGCGTCAGGATACTCTATATCCAGTTTCTTTCAAACCTTACGTCTGAAATCTGCCGGTTATCACTTTCGCCCGGTCGCTACAATGTACACTTCACGCGAACGCGCACGCGAAGAGTCCGGCTTACGAACTTTAACCTTCGTAAACAGGGAGCGAATTTCCCTTAGATACTCATCGAAACCTTCGCCCTGGAACACCTTCACTACAAAACTTCCGCCTGGCGCCAGCACATCGCGGCACATCTCTAACGCCAGCTCCACCAGATACATGGCGCGGGGGATATCCACCGCCGGTGTTCCGCTCATGTTTGGTGCCATATCAGACATGACAACTTGTACTTTACTGTCACCCACGCGTTCCAGTAACGCTTTCATGACAAGTTCATCACGAAAATCGCCCTGAAGAAAGTCCACACCAACGATAGGATCCATAGGTAAAAGATCACAAGCGATGATGCGGCCTTTGCCGCCAATCTGCGTGACCACATACTGTGACCAGCCTCCTGGCGCAGCGCCGAGATCGACTACCGTCATTCCCGGCTTAAAAAGTTTGTCACTTTGCTGTATTTCATCAAGTTTAAACCAGGCACGGGAGCGTAGCCCCTTTTTCTGCGCCTGTTGAACATATTTATCGCTAAAGTGTTCCTGAAGCCAGCGGCTTGAGCTGGCAGAACGCTTTTTACCTGTCATTTAACTTTCCCGTCGGGGCAGTTCATCGTAGCCAATGGCGTAAATTTCTACACGCCTATTTGGCGATATAAGGGAGATGGCGGTAGAATGACCCGTTTTCAATCCCAACGTAAGCAAAAATATACGATGAATCTGAGTACTAAACAAAAACAGCACCTAAAAGGTCTGGCACATCCGCTCAAGCCTGTTGTTATGCTTGGCAATAATGGTTTGACCGAAGGGGTACTGGCCGAGATTGAACAAGCGTTAGAGCACCATGAACTTATCAAGGTGAAAATCGCCTCGGAAGATCGCGAAACAAAAACCTTGATCGTGGACGCTATCGTGCGCGAAACCGGCGCCTGTAACGTACAGGTCATCGGTAAAACGCTGGTGCTGTATCGCCCAACTAAAGAGCGTAAAATCTCGCTGCCGCGTTAAGGATATCCTAAAGTCGAACACAAAATCTGTGTAAAACGAGGGGTTTTCCACGAGCAGAAGAGCAAAATGCCACGCTCTCTCCGTTGATAAAAGGCCGCTATGCGGCCTTTTTCCTTTCTTTACAATACACCAACAATTTGCGTATTGAGTACTACTTAAAGGTATTCCACTTTAAGCACTTCGTATTCCACATCGCCGCCAGGCGTTTTGATCACCACGACGTCATCCTGCTCTTTGCCGATCAGGCCGCGAGCGATTGGCGAGTTTACCGAAATGAGATTTTGCTTAAAATCCGCCTCATCATCGCCAACAATACGGTAGGTCTGCTCTTCGTCGGTGTCCAGGTTCAGCACCGTGACGGTAGCGCCGAAAATCACGCGACCATTGTTCGGCATTTTAGTGACATCAATCACCTGCGCATTCGACAGTTTTGCTTCGATATCTTTAATGCGCCCTTCGCAGAAACCCTGCTGTTCGCGTGCAGCATGATACTCCGCGTTTTCTTTTAAATCGCCATGTTCGCGCGCTTCGGCGATAGCGGCGATGATTTCAGGACGGCGCACAGATTTCAGAAAATCCAGCTCTTCGCGCAGTTTTTCGGCTCCGCGTAAGGTCATCGGAATAGCTTGCATTTGTTATACCTCTTGAACATTCCTGTAGGGGGCAATGAACTCTACCCCGGCTGCTAAGCCAGCCCCGGCATATGCCATACCAGGGTCAGAAGCAAAAAAACACCAACCCGGGCGCGCAGTCCCAGGTCAGCTACAATTTCCTCTTTGATAACCATTTTACCCTGGAGTTCCCTATGGGTCATCGTTTACTTTTTAGGGCGTTGCGCCGTAGTATGACGGCTTGTTTCCAGGGTGTTAGCGCGAGATTATGCGATTTTCCAGATTTATCATCGGATTGACCACCAGTATAGCGTTCAGCGTTCAGGCCGCGAATATTGACGAATACATCAAACAGCTTCCGGCCGGCGCCAACCTCGCGCTGATGGTGCAAAAGATTGGCGCGCCCGCGCCGGCTATTGATTATCATAGTCAGCAGATGGCGCTTCCCGCCAGTACCCAAAAGGTGATTACCGCGCTGGCGGCGCTGATTCAACTCGGCCCGGATTTCCGTTTTACGACCACGCTGGAGACTAAAGGCAACGTCGATAACGGCATCCTGAAAGGTGACGTAATTGCGCGCTTCGGTGGCGATCCAACGCTAAGACGTCAGGATATTCGCAATATGGTCGCGACGCTGAAAAAGTCCGGCGTCACGCAAATCGACGGCAATGTGCTTATCGACACGTCGATTTTCGCCAGCCACGATAAAGCGCCAGGCTGGCCGTGGAACGACCTGACGCAGTGTTTCAGCGCGCCTCCCGCCGCCGCCATTGTTGACCGCAACTGTTTTTCTGTGTCGCTTTATAGCGCGCAAAAACCAAACGATTTAGCCTTTATTCGCGTGGCCTCTTATTATCCGGTAACGATGTTCAGCCAGGTACGGACTCTGCCGCGCGGTTCGGCAGACGCGCAGTATTGCGAGCTGGATGTTGTGCCTGGCGATTTGAACCGTTATACGCTTACCGGCTGTTTACCACAGCGCGCCGACCCGCTGCCGCTGGCCTTTGCTATTCAGGACGGTGCCAGCTACGCGGGCGCGATCCTCAAGCAGGAACTGAAAGAGGCCGGGATAACTTACCGCGGCACGCTGCTGCGCCAGACGCAGGTTAACGAGCCCGGAACGATCGTCGCCAGTAAACAGTCGGCGCCACTGCACGATCTGCTTAAGATTATGCTGAAAAAGTCAGACAACATGATCGCCGATACTGTTTTTCGGATGATTGGTCATGTCAGGTTTAACGTGCCTGGCACCTGGCGGGCGGGATCGGATGCCGTTCGCCAGATCCTGCGCCAACAGGCGGGAATTGATATCGGCAATACCATTATTGCCGACGGTTCCGGTCTTTCTCGCCATAACCTGATCGCTCCCACCACGATGATGCAGGTGTTGCAATATATCGCCCAACACGATAACGAGCTGAACTTTATCTCTATGCTGCCGCTGGCGGGCTATGATGGTTCATTGCAATACCGCGCCGGGCTACATCAGGCGGGCGTAGACGGTAAGGTTTCGGCGAAAACCGGGTCACTGCAGGGCGTGTATAATCTGGCGGGCTTTATTACCACCGCAAGCGGGCAACGGATGGCATTTGTACAGTATTTGTCCGGCTACGCGGTTCCACCTGCTGACCAGCGTAATCGCCGAATCCCGCTGGTACGCTTCGAGAGTCGGTTGTATAAGGATATTTATCAGACTAACTGAGTGCATTATTGCCGGATGGCGGCGCTAACGCGTCTTATCTGGCCTACAACGAACATAATAAAACGGGCCGCAAATGCGGCCCGTTGACTTTTGTAGGCCGGATAAGCGTAAGCGCCATCCGGCTACGAGATTAACGTTTGTAGATGAACTCGACGCCTTCTTCGTCGTCTTCATCCCAGTCGTCATCCCAGTCATCGTCTGCGTCTTCTTCCACTTCAGCCAACTGCTGGCGATGATAATCGTCCCACATGAACTCGACTTTTTCCGGCTGTTTTGCTTCTTCAGCCTGCGCGATCGGATTCTCGATGATAAAGGTCATCACATCCCAGCAGAGATCTTTCACCCCTAGCTGACTGGCGGCGGAAATCAGATAGTATTTCCCTTCCCAGCCCAACGCTTCGGCGATCGCTTTCGCTTTCTCTTCCGCTTCGGTTTTATCCATCAGATCGATCTTGTTGAACACTAACCAGCGCGGTTTAGCCGCCAGATCCTGGCTGTATTTTTCCAGTTCGCCAATAATGATACGGGCGTTTTCCACCGGATCGGAACCGTCGATCGGATCAATATCAATGAGGTGCAGCAGTACGCGGCAACGTTCGAGGTGCTTCAGGAAGCGAATCCCCAGGCCCGCGCCTTCCGCCGCGCCTTCGATCAACCCCGGAATGTCGGCCACCACAAAACTCTTTTCGCTGTCCATACGTACCACGCCCAGGCTCGGCACCAGCGTGGTAAACGGATAGTCCGCGACTTTCGGTTTTGCTGCCGATACCGCGCGAATGAACGTTGATTTACCGGCGTTTGGCATCCCCAGCATCCCGACATCCGCCAGCAGCATCAGTTCCAGCAGCAGGTCGCGCTTATCGCCCGGCGTACCATTGGTTTTCTGGCGCGGCGTACGGTTAACCGAGGATTTAAAACGGGTATTGCCTAACCCATGCCAGCCGCCCTTCGCGACCAACAGACGCTGACCGTGTTTGGTCATGTCGCCCATCGTTTCACCGGTTCCCTGGTCGATAACGCGCGTACCGACCGGCACTTTAATGGTCACGTCTTTACCGCGTTTACCGGTACAGTCGCGGCTCGCGCCATTCTGACCACGTTCAGCGCGGAACGATTTTTCAAAGCGGTAATCGATCAGAGTATTCAGGTTTTCATCGGCTTCCATCCAGACGTCGCCGCCGTCGCCGCCATCACCGCCGTCCGGGCCGCCTTTCGGGATATATTTTTCGCGGCGGAAGCTCACACAGCCATTACCGCCATCGCCTGCAACGACCAGAATCGATGCTTCATCAACAAACTTCATTTTATTCTCCGTAAATCATTCGCCTGAGCGGGGTTGCGAAACCACCGTTTCATGCTTGCGTAAACCGCCCCAAATACGATGACCAATGGCGGAATACATCGCGCCCGCAACCACGACAAACGCACCGAGATAACCTAAAAGGTTTAACATCGGTCTGGCGAAGAAATCGGGCCAGGCCATAGATAAAAGATCTGAAAACAGCAGGGTAAATAGCGGTGTAAGCGTGATTATCGCGCTCACCTGCGCCGCCTGCCAACGCGCCATCGCTTCCGCCAGGGCGCCATATCCTACCAGCGTATTTAGCCCGCAGAAAATCAAACAGGCGAGCTGCCAGTCGCTCAGTTGCGCTATCACCATCGGTTTTGCCAGCGGCAAGAGCGCTATCGTACATAAAGTGTACAGTAAAAACAGGATCTGCTGCGAGGCCAGACGTCGCAATAATACTTTTTGCGCCACGCCATAGCTCACCCACACCATCGCCGCGCCTACGCCAAAAATAACGCCCCAGGTGTAGTCGGTCAGTCGGGTAAAAATCTCGATCAGACTGGTGTTAAAAAACATCACCAGCCCGCTCAATAACATCAGCGCGCCAATCACCTGCGTACCGCGCATCTTTTCTTTCAGAATAAAGACGCTGGCGACCATCATGCCAACCGGCGAGAGCTGGCCGATAACCTGCGACGCGGTTGGGCTTAAATATTGCAGGGAAGAACTGAACAAAATGAAATTACCGAACAGTCCGCAGGTCGCTATCGCCAATAACACCAACCAGCGCGGCTTACGAAAAATACGCAGCGGCGGCAGCTTTCTTTTTACTACCAGTATCGCCCCGAGGCCAATACTGGCCATGAAGAAGCGGTAGAAGACAATGGTTGGAGGCTCCATTACCTCCAGCACTTGCTTCATTGCTATTGGCAACGCTCCCCAGCACATCGCGGTAGTGAGCGCTAAAAGAATGCCAATGCCTGCCTGCTGCTTCATGCCGTGTTCCCTGCAAAGACCCGTTAACGGCATTCGTACAGCCACACGGGTATATTTTAGTCGGCCATCGAATGTAAAAAGCCCCGCAACAGGTGCGGGGCTTTCATCCGTTACCGGACCACAAAAAACTTACTCAGCAACGATGCTGATGTATTTACGGTTTTTCGGGCCTTTAACTTCGAATTTCACTTTACCGTCTGCTTTAGCAAACAGAGTGTGGTCACGACCGCAACCAACGTTGGTGCCAGCGTGGAATTTAGTACCACGTTGACGAACGATGATGCTGCCTGCCAGAACTGCTTCACCGCCAAAGCGTTTTACGCCCAGACGTTTAGCTTCAGAATCGCGACCGTTACGAGTCGAGCCGCCAGCCTTTTTATGTGCCATTTAATCTGCTCCCCTAATCTTAAGCGCTGATGCCGGTAATTTTCACATCAGTGAACCACTGACGATGGCCCTGCTGCTTACGGTAGTGTTTACGGCGACGAAACTTAACGATTTTAACTTTCTCGCCACGACCGTGGGCAACAACTTCAGCTTTGATTACGCCGCCATCAACGAAAGGAACGCCGATTTTGACTTCTTCACCGTTTGCGATCATCAGAACTTCAGCGAACTCGATAGTTTCGCCAGTTGCGATGTCCAGCTTTTCCAGGCGAACGGTCTGACCTTCGCTTACTCGGTGTTGTTTACCACCACTTTGGAAAACCGCGTACATAAAAAACTCCGCTTCCGCGCACACCTTTCAATGATTCAGAGCGCGCTATAAATATTCACAATAGGGCGCGAATATTACGCAAATTGCACGGCTTTGACAAGTGCTACCATCAATACATGAAGAAAAAAAACACAACGCATACGGTAACGTTTATCTGCGGCGTTTTTTCAGTACAATCAGGGTATATTTCTAACCATAAACCCTACGTTACCTCATTCAGACATGGGATAATCGGGGCGATAAGCCCGGCTTTTGCGATGAATTTAGAAAAAATCAACGAGTTAACCGCGCAAGATATGGCGGGTGTCAATGCGACAATCCTTGAACAGCTTAATTCCGATGTTCAACTGATTAATCAGCTAGGATATTACATTATTAGCGGCGGCGGAAAACGCATTCGTCCGATGATTGCCGTTCTTGCCGCGCGTGCGGTGGGTTATCAGGGTAACGCGCACGTGACTATCGCCGCTCTGATCGAGTTTATCCACACGGCGACGCTGCTACATGATGATGTGGTGGATGAATCCGATATGCGTCGCGGCAAAGCGACGGCAAATGCCGCCTTCGGTAATGCTGCCAGCGTGTTGGTCGGCGACTTTATCTATACCCGCGCCTTCCAGATGATGACCAGCCTCGGCTCGTTAAAAGTGCTGGAAGTGATGTCGGAAGCGGTCAACGTGATTGCAGAAGGCGAAGTGCTGCAATTGATGAACGTGAATGACCCGGACATTACCGAAGAAAATTACATGCGGGTGATTTACAGTAAAACGGCGCGTCTGTTCGAGGCCGCCGCCCAGTGCTCCGGTATTCTTGCCGGTTGTACGCCTGAGCAAGAGCAAGGGTTGCAGGACTATGGTCGCTACCTTGGTACGGCTTTTCAGCTCATTGACGATCTGCTGGATTACAGCGCCGACGGCGAGCATCTCGGTAAAAATGTGGGTGATGACCTCAATGAGGGCAAACCCACCTTACCGTTGCTTCACGCCATGCGCCACGGTACGCCAGAACAATCAGCGATGATCCGTACCGCTATTGAACAAGGTAATGGCCGTCATCTTCTGGAACCGGTTCTGGAAGCGATGACCACCTGCGGCTCGCTGGAATGGACGCGTCAGCGAGCGGAAGAAGAAGCCGACAAAGCGATATCCGCGTTGCAGATATTGCCGGATACTCCCTGGCGTGAGGCGCTAATCGGTCTCGCACACATCGCGGTGCAGCGCGATCGTTAATGCCGTTCTCTTATCCCGCGTACTGCGCGGGATACCCCATTAAGTTCTAATAAATTCCATATAATCTATTGCCTGTCTTTTTATATACCCATATACGGCTTTCCCTGGCATATTCTGAATATTGCCGCCACTTACATGAACTTTTTAGAACATTCTTTCACGAAGCGTTATAGTATCGAACGTCGTCGGGTTGTTAAAACCGTAAGTGATTAACCTAAGGAGTGATGGATGTATGGAAAGCAAGCTTATTGACTGGCATCCGGCCGATATCATTGCCGGACTACGTAAAAAAGGGACTTCAATGGCCGCTGAGTCACGTCGGAATGGATTGAGTTCATCCACGCTGGCCAATGCATTAACGCGCCCGTGGCCGAAAGGAGAGTTGATTATCGCGAAAGCATTGGGAACGGAACCCTGGGTTATTTGGCCATCGCGTTATCACGATCCGCGCACGCATGAGTTTATCGACAGAACGCGGCTTATGAGAGCGCGTAATAAAGACAAACAGAATGTAGAGTAAGAGCCTGTAAAACAACCCCCGCATCGCGTTCGCGGGGGTTATTCAGCGTACAGAAGGTTATTCGCCTTTCACGCGTTCAATATTCGCGCCTAGCGCGCGCAGTTTGTCTTCGATACGCTCATAACCGCGATCGATGTGATAAATGCGATCCACAATCGTCGTGCCTTCCGCAATACAGCCCGCCAGCACCAGGCTCGCAGATGCCCGCAGATCTGTCGCCATGACCTGGGCGCCAGAGAGCGTTTCTACGCCATGGCATATGACGGTATTGCTTTCAATTTCCGCACGCGCGCCCATGCGGCTGAGTTCAGGCACGTGCATAAAACGGTTTTCAAAGACGGTTTCAGTGATAAAGCCCGTCCCTTGCGCCACCAGGTTCAGCAACGTGAACTGCGCCTGCATATCGGTCGGGAATGCCGGGTGCGGTGCGGTACGGACATTGACCGCCTTCGGTCGTTTGCCGTGCATGTCCAGACTAATCCAGTCCTCGCCCACTTCGATATCCGCGCCAGCATCGCGCAGTTTCGCCAGTACCGCGTCCAGAGTGTCCGGTTGCGCGTTACGGCAGAGGATTTTGCCGCGAGAGATCGCTGCCGCCACCAGGAAAGTCCCCGTTTCGATACGATCCGGCAGCACACGATAAACGCCGCCGCCCAGACGCTCTACGCCCTCGATCGTAATACGGTCGGTGCCCTGCCCGGCGATCTTCGCCCCCAGCGTAACCAGGAAGTTAGCGGTGTCGACAATTTCCGGCTCGCGCGCGGCGTTTTCAATGATGGTCGTCCCTTCCGCCAGCGTAGCAGCGCACATAATGGTGACGGTCGCGCCGACGCTGACCTTATCCATCACGATATGCGCCCCTTTAAGACGTCCTTCGACGGAGGCCTTTACGTAGCCCTCTTCCAGCTTGATGGTCGCACCCAGTTGTTCCAGACCGGTAATATGCAGATCAACCGGACGCGCGCCGATAGTACAGCCCCCCGGCAGAGAGACTTGTCCCTGACCAAAACGGGCAACCAGCGGCCCCAGCGCCCATATCGAGGCGCGCATGGTCTTAACCAGATCATAAGGCGCGCAGAACACGTTCACCTGGCTGGCGTCAATGTGTACCGATCCATTGCGTTCCACTTTCGCGCCTAATTGGCTCAGGAGCTTCATCGACGTATCCACGTCTTTCAGTTTTGGAACGTTTTGGATCTCTACCGGTTCTTCTGCCAGCAGAGCGGCGAACAGGATCGGCAGCGCGGCGTTTTTGGCGCCGGAAATTGTGACTTCGCCCTGGAGCGTCGTTGGCCCCTGTACACGAAATTTATCCATTATTGTATTCTCAGTTAAGCATTCATCTCCGCTACCGGCAGGTTACCCGTAGCTTAAAATCCGTTAAGTTTACGATCGCGCGCCCATTCCGCCGGGGTATACGCTTTGATCGATACGGCATGGATACGGTTGTCCGCAATGTACTCCATTAGCGGCCCATAGACCGTTTGCTGTTTCTTGACCCGGCTCATGCCGTCAAACATCTCGCCCACGGCAATAACCTGAAAGTGACTGCCATCGCCGGAGACATGGACTTCCTGGAGGGAGAGGGCATTCATCAGCACACTCTGAATTTCATGATTTTCCATGGGTTCTTTATTCGTCAAATAGTGAAAACAGCCCAACATCTTAGAGCAAAGTCGCGCCGTCTTAAATAAGCAAAAGATTACGCTGATAAATCAGCGCGGTAAAAGTGCCGGATGGTGCTGCTAACGCAACTTATCCGGCCTACGGGGATCATGCGAAGTGTAGGCCGGATAAACCATCCGGCATTCATTACATACGGGGAAGTACGTCTTCGGGCAAGTTATATAATTGCGCCAGCGCGTAAACCTTGTCGTTAACGCCAGACAGCGATACGGCATTGCCCTGCTTTTTTGCCTGGTTCACAAGGTGCGCCAGCAGCGCCAGTCCCCCCGTATCCACCCTGGAGATCTGGCTCAGGTCGATACGGGTAACGCCAGTCATCGCTTCTACGCGCGCGTCCCATAGCGGCGACAACACGTCCTGATCCAGCTCTCCCGCCAGCACCAGAGTGTCCGCCTCACGCGTCCAGGTGAGTTGCGGCGTCATTACTGTTTCTCGTCCAAAGTAATTTTCTGTTGAGAGATAGATTTCAGTTGTGCGGTCAGGCCGTCGATGCCTTTAGTACGCAGCAGATCGCTCCACTCATTTTGCTTGGTGGTGATCATGCTGACGCCTTCCGCAATCATGTCATACGCCTGCCAGTTGCCGGTCTGGGTGTTTTTGCGCCACTGGAAATCCAGGCGTACCGGCGGACGACCGTTGGGATCGATAATCGTTACACGGATAGGCACAATGGTCGCATCGCCCAGCGGTTGCTCAGGCGCTATCTGGTAAGTCTGGCCGTGGTACATCGCCAGCGCCTGACCGTATGCCTGTTTCAGGTATTCGCGAAACGCTGCAAAATAGGCTTCACGCTGCGCCGGGGTCGCCTCTTTGTAGTAGCGGCCCAACACCAGCGCGCCGGCATATTTTACCTGCACGTACGGCAGAAGTTCCTGATCAACAACGTCGCGCAGGTAATCCGGATTGGCACGAATTTTCGGCTGTTCGTTTTTCAGGCGATCAAAAGTTTTCTGCGCCGCCTCGTTCATCAGTTTATAAGGATTGCTCTGATCCGCTGCCGTTGCTGCGCTTAATGGCGCAATGACCAGCAGGGCCACCATCATCAGTCGTTTAAACATGCCTCAATTCTCCTGAGATTATTTCGTTTCGCCCGCGGGCGTTGTGGCTTCAGTATGGCCTTCCGTTGCGGCTGGCGCATCGCCAGAATTCTTATTGTCGTCGCCTTTGCTGTTATAAAGGAACTGGCCAATCATATCTTCCAGCACCATTGCAGACTTGGTGTCCTGAATCGTACTCCCATCTTTGAGGATAGACGTTCCCAGCTCAGGATCTTCAAAACCGACGTTTAATGCCAGATATTGCTCCCCCAGCAGCCCGGAAGTACGAATACTCAACGAGCTGGTATCGGGAATATGGTTATAACGCTCTTCGATGTCGAGCGTTACGCGCGGCAGGTATGTTTTCGGATCAAGCGAGATATCTTCAACCCGCCCGACAACCACCCCGCCGATGCGTACCGGGGAACGCACTTTCAGACCGCCGATGTTATCGAAGGTCGCATAAACCTTATAGGTCGGCTCCGTGCGCATAGAGGTCACATTTGCCGCCTTCAGGCAAACAAACAGCGCCGCCAGCAACGCTACCAGCAAAAAAACGCCTACCCAAATTTCATTTTTTTTCGTTTGCATGAACTCAATTCCCAAACATCAGTGCGGTCAGCACAAAATCCAGCCCCAGAACGGCCAACGATGCGTGAACCACGGTACGCGTCGTTGCCCGGCTAATCCCGGCAGAAGTTGGTATTGCGTCATAACCGTTGAATAACGCAATCCATGTTACCGTAATGGCGAACACCACGCTCTTTATCAGACAGTTCACCAGATCCATACGCCAGTCGACGGCATTCTGCATCGCGGACCAGAAGAACCCGGCGTCGATTCCTTTCCAGCTTACGCCGACCAGCGAGCCGCCCCAGATACCGACCGCCACAAAGATAATGGTCAGTAGCGGCAACGAAATCACGCCCGCCCAAAAGCGCGGCGAAATCACCCGGCGCAATGGATCGACCGCCATCATCTCCATACTGGAGAGCTGCTCCGTCGCCCGCATCAGGCCGATTTCCGCCGTCAACGCCGACCCGGCCCGCCCGGCAAACAGCAACGCCGCGACCACCGGCCCCAGCTCGCGCAGCAGCGAAAGCGCCACTAACATGCCAAGACTGGTCTCCGCGCTGTAAGTGGTCAGAACCAGATAGCCTTGCAGCCCCAGCACCATACCGATGAATACGCCGGAGACAATAATGATAAGCATCGACAAGACGCCCACATTATAAAGCTGGCGCACCAGCAGCGGCGCATGTTTGCGAAACTCCGGCTTACCGATAATCGCATTGAATAACATTAACCCGGCGCGCCCGAACGTCCTGACGGTTTTGATCCCGCTGTGTCCGAGTGCTGCCAGCGCATTTAACAGCATGAGTGGCTTAACTCCCCGTTTCGAGTAAATCAAGGTGATAGTCGCCCGCCGGATAGCGGAACGGAACCGGCCCGTCGGCAATGCCGTCAAGGAACTGACGCACGCGCGGGTCCGTATTCTCCTGCAACGCCTGAGCGCTACCGTGAGCGACGATTTTTTTGTCCGCCATGATCCAGGCGTGATCCGCAATACTGAGCACCTCTGGCACATCATGAGAGACCACCACGCAGGTCACGCCCAGCGCGCTGTTCAATTCTGAAATCAGCTTCACCAGAACGCCCATGGTAATCGGGTCCTGGCCGACAAACGGCTCATCGAACATGATGAGATCCGGTTCCAGAGCGATGGCGCGCGCCAACGCGGCACGGCGCGCCATCCCACCGGAGAGCTCGGAAGGCATCAGTTTTGCCGCGCCGCGCAGCCCGACAGCTTCTAGTTTCATCATCACGACGCTTTTTAGCAGCGGCGCGGGTAAATTGGTGTGCTCCCGTAGCGGATAGGCCACATTGTCAAACACGTTCATGTCGGTAAACAGCGCTCCCGACTGAAACAGCATACTCATACGTTTGCGGACGGTGTAGAGCCGCGAACGGGACATGGCCGGCACATTCTCGCCATCAAATAAGATCTCGCCCTTATCCGGCGGGATCTGTCCGCCAATCAGGCGCAACAGCGTGGTTTTACCGATGCCCGACGGCCCCATGATCGCCGTGATCTTCCCGCGCGGCACCGTCAGGGAAATATTATCGAAAATGCAGCGTTCGCCACGGGAAAAGCTGACGTCGCGCATATCGACTAAATTGGCCGCAGACTGACCCATTGATTCATCCTTCGTATTGCCTTGTTGAGGTAACCATGGCGCTGAATTTAACCATGGGTTCGACATAATTACAGAATATTAACTGACAGGGTTAGCGAAAGCTGGCATTCGTTTTACTTTTTAGCCGCATAAAGTCAAAATTAGGACTTCGTTACGGCTTCCAGATATCCCTTCCAGGGGACCGGCGAGTATACCTGAAGAAAGGACTTTAGATGCTTTTAGCGATGGCGCTACTCATAATTGGTTTGCTTCTGGTGGCCTACGGCGCCGATCGTCTGGTGTTTGCGGCCTCTATTTTATGCCGTACATTCGGTATTCCCCCGCTGATCATCGGGATGACGGTAGTGAGTATCGGCACCTCGCTGCCGGAAATTATTGTGTCGGTCGCCGCATCGCTACACGGTCAGCTCGATTTGGCCGTCGGCGCGGCGCTCGGTTCTAACATCACCAATATTTTGCTGATCTTAGGGCTGGCGGCACTGGTTCGTCCATTTACCGTGCATTCCGATGTTTTACGTCGCGAATTGCCATTAATGTTATTTGTTAGCGTGGTAGCCGGTTCCGTACTGCATGACGGACAGTTAAGCCGCAGTGATGGTATCTTTCTCCTGCTTCTGGCTGTGCTATGGCTGTTATTCATTGTTAAAATCGCGCGTCTGGCCGAACGCCAGGGGAATGACAGCCTCACCCGCGAACAACTGGCGGAGCTGCCGCGCGAAGGCGGGCTCCCCGTCGCGTTCTTATGGCTGGGCATTGCGCTGGTCATCATGCCGATGGCGACGCGCATGGTAATCGATAACGCTACAGTGCTGGCGAACTATTTCGCCATGAGTGAATTAACGCTCGGTCTGACAGTCATCGCCGTCGGCACCAGTCTGCCAGAGCTGGCGACGGCGATTGCCGGCGTGCGAAAAGGCGAAAATGATATTGCCGTTGGTAATCTCATTGGTGCCAATATTTTTAATCTCGCCATCGTGCTGGGGCTGCCTGCGCTGATCGCGCCGGGGGAGATCAACCCGCTGGCGTTTGGGCGTGATTATAGCGTGATGTTGCTGGTTAGCGTGGTTTTCGCTTTACTTTGCTGGCGGCATCCGCGCCAGATTGGTCGGGGCGCAGGTATACTGCTGACCGGCGGGTTTATCGTATGGCTGGCGATGCTCTATTGGCTATCGCCACTTCTTGTTGGATAACTGGAAACGGATTATGTCGCATTTAGCGTTGCAACCGGGGTTTGACTTTCAGCAGGCAGGCAAAGAGGTCCTGGAAATTGAACGTGAAGGCCTGGCGGAGCTTGATCAATATATCAACCAGGATTTCACGCTGGCCTGTGAAAAAATGTTCAACTGCACCGGAAAAGTGGTGGTCATGGGGATGGGAAAATCCGGTCATATCGGACGGAAAATGGCCGCCACGTTCGCCAGTACCGGCACCTCTTCCTTTTTTGTACATCCGGGCGAAGCCGCGCACGGCGATTTGGGGATGGTTACGCCGCAGGATGTGGTTATCGCTATCTCCAATTCCGGCGAATCCAGCGAGATCGCGGCGCTAATACCGGTGCTTAAACGTCTGCACGTACCGTTAATTTGCATTACCGGGCGACCGGAAAGCAGCATGGCGCGTGCGGCAGATGTGCATCTGTGTGTTAAAGTGCCCAAAGAAGCGTGTCCGTTAGGCCTGGCGCCTACCACTAGTACCACCGCAACGCTGGTGATGGGTGACGCGCTCGCCGTGGCATTGTTAAAAGCGCGCGGCTTTACCGCCGAGGATTTCGCTCTGTCGCATCCTGGCGGCGCGCTGGGACGTAAGCTACTGCTGCGCGTAAGCGATATTATGCATACTGGCGATGAGATCCCGCATGTTAATAAACATGCCACCCTGCGTGATGCGCTGTTAGAAATTACGCGTAAAAATCTCGGTATGACCGTCATTTGCGATGAATCCATGAAGATCGACGGTATCTTCACCGACGGCGATTTACGTCGCGTGTTCGATATGGGCGGCGATATGCGCCTGTTGGGGATCGCCGAGGTGATGACGCCAGGGGGTATTCGCGTGCGCCCCGGTATTCTCGCTGTCGATGCGCTGAATTTAATGCAGTCCCGCCATATCACCTCCGTACTGGTTGCTGATGGCGACCAGTTACTCGGTGTGTTACATATGCATGATCTCCTGCGTGCAGGCGTCGTGTAGAAACTCAAGGATAATTAACGATGAGTAAAGCAGGTGCGTCGCTTGCGACCTGTTATGGCCCCGTCAGCACCCACGTCATGACCAGGGCGGAGAATATCCGCCTGCTCATCCTGGACGTGGATGGCGTATTGTCTGACGGCCTGATTTATATGGGCAATAACGGCGAAGAGCTGAAGGCTTTCAACGTTCGTGACGGCTATGGTATTCGCTGTGCTTTGACCTCCAATATCGAGGTTGCCATTATTACCGGACGAAAGGCTAAACTTGTAGAAGATCGCTGCGCCACGCTGGGGATTGTCCATCTTTATCAGGGACAGTCGAATAAGCTGATCGCCTTTAGCGATCTGCTGGAAAAACTGGCCATTGCGCCGGAAAATGTTGCCTATGTCGGCGATGATCTGATTGACTGGCCGGTGATGGAAAAAGTGGGGTTAAGCGTTGCCGTTGCGGATGCGCATCCGCTGCTGATCCCCCGCGCTGACTATGTGACGCACATTGCTGGCGGGCGCGGCGCGGTACGTGAGGTGTGCGATTTGCTGCTGCTGGCGCAGGGCAAGCTGGATGAGGCCAAAGGGCAATCGATATGAGTAAAACCAGACGTTGGGTTATCATTCTACTGTCGCTGGCCATTCTGGTACTGATTGGTATCAATCTGGCGGATAAAGACGATCCTGCTGCCGTGATGGTCAACAGCAACGATCCCACGTATAAAAGCGAGCATACGGATACCGTCGTGTACAGTCCGGAAGGCGCGTTGAGCTATCGGCTGATCGCGCAGCACGTTGAATATTTTTCCGATCAGGCGATCTCATGGTTTACACAACCGGTATTAACCACCTTTGATAAGGATAAAGTGCCAACATGGTCGATCAAAGCCGATAAAGCCAAATTGACTAACGATCGAATGCTCTATCTGTATGGCCATGTTGAAGTCAACGCCCTGGTGCCTGACGCTCAATTACGCAGAATTACCACCGATAACGCGCAGATTAATCTGGTGACGCAGGATGTTACCTCGAACGATCTGGTGACGTTATACGGCACAACATTTAACTCCAGCGGACTGAAAATGCGCGGTAACTTACGCAGCAAGAACGCCGAGCTGATTGAAAAGGTTAGAACCTCTTATGAAATTCAAAACAAACAAACTCAGCCTTAATCTTATGCTTGCCGGCTCGCTGCTGGCCGCCAGCATTCCGGCCTTCGCCGTCACGGGCGATACCGAACAGCCTATTCATATTGACTCGGATCAACAGTCGCTGGATATGCAAGGCAACGTCGTGACCTTTACGGGCAACGTGGTGATGACCCAGGGCACGATTAAGATCAACGCCGATAAAGTCGTGGTTACCCGCCCAGGCGGCGAACAGGGGAAAGAGGTGATCGACGGTTACGGCAATCCGGCCACCTTCTACCAGATGCAGGACAACGGTAAGCCGGTGAAAGGCCACGCTTCCCATATGCACTACGAGCTGGCGAAAGATTTTGTGGTGCTGACCGGCAACGCTTATCTGGAGCAGCTTGACAGCAACATTACCGGCGACAAAATCACCTACCTGGTGAAAGAGCAGAAAATGCAGGCCTTCAGCGAGAAAGGCAAACGCGTCACCACCGTTCTGGTGCCATCGCAGTTGCAAGACAAAAACAAAGGCCAGACTCCGGCGCAAAAGAAGAGTAACTAATTCGTTATGGCAACATTAACTGCAAAGAATCTGGCGAAGGCCTATAAAGGCCGTCGCGTAGTGGAAGATGTCAGTCTGACCGTTAACTCCGGGGAGATTGTCGGGCTGCTCGGCCCAAACGGCGCGGGTAAAACCACCACCTTTTATATGGTCGTCGGTATCGTGCCGCGTGACGCGGGCAATATCATCATTGATGATGAAGATATCAGTCTGCTGCCGCTGCACGCGCGTGCGCGCCGCGGTATCGGCTATTTGCCGCAGGAAGCCTCTATTTTCCGCCGTCTCAGCGTATTTGATAACCTGATGGCGGTACTGCAAATTCGTGACGATTTGACCGCAGAACAGCGAGAAGACCGCGCCAACGAGCTGATGGAAGAGTTTCATATTGAGCATCTGCGCGACAGCATGGGACAGGCGCTGTCCGGTGGTGAACGCCGTCGTGTAGAAATTGCCCGCGCGTTGGCCGCTAATCCCAAATTTATCCTGCTGGATGAACCCTTTGCCGGCGTTGACCCAATTTCCGTTATCGACATCAAACGCATTATCGAGCATCTGCGCGATAGCGGGCTCGGCGTGCTGATCACCGACCATAACGTCCGTGAGACGCTGGCAGTCTGTGAACGCGCCTATATCGTGAGCCAGGGCCATCTTATTGCCCACGGTACACCGACAGAAATCCTGCAAGACGAACACGTTAAGCGTGTATATCTTGGGGAAGACTTCAGACTCTGATAGGGTAGAGGGCTATGCTGCTCTAGCGGGAGAAAACGACTCTGAATATGAAGCAAGGTTTGCAACTCAGGCTTAGCCAACAACTGGCGATGACGCCTCAGCTACAACAGGCCATCCGTCTGTTGCAGTTGTCTACGCTGGAACTTCAGCAGGAACTCCAGCAAGCGCTGGAAAATAACCCGCTGCTTGAGCAAACCGATCTTCATGACGAAATCGACACTCAGCAACCTCAGGATAACGATCCTCTCGATACCGCCGACGCGCTCGAACAAAAAGAGATGCCGGAAGAGCTGCCGCTTGACGCCAGCTGGGATGAAATTTACACCGCCGGGACGCCGTCCGGCCCCAGCGGCGATTATATCGACGATGAGCTGCCCGTCTATCAGGGCGAAACGACGCAGTCGTTGCAGGATTATCTGATGTGGCAGGTTGAGCTAACGCCCTTCTCGGACACCGATCGCGCTATTGCGACATCCATTGTCGACGCGGTAGATGATACCGGCTATCTCACCGTATCCCTGGATGAAATTCGCGAAAGCATGGGCGATGTAGAGGTGGATCTCGATGAGGTCGAAGCCGTCCTGAAGCGCATTCAGCGTTTTGATCCGGTAGGCGTCGCGGCAAAAGATCTTCGCGACTGTCTGCTGATCCAGCTTTCACAATTCGACAAATCCACGCCGTGGCTGGAAGAGGCGCGGCTCATTATCTGCGATCACCTTGATCTGCTGGCCAACCACGATTTCCGCACGTTGATGCGCGTTACCCGACTAAAAGAAGAGGTGCTGAAAGAGGCGGTAAACCTGATTCAGTCGCTCGATCCCAGACCCGGTCAATCGATCCAGACCGGCGAGCCGGAGTACGTTATCCCGGATGTGCTGGTACGCAAGCATAACGGTCGCTGGACGGTGGAGCTTAATAGCGACAGTATTCCCCGTTTACAGATTAACCAGCACTATGCCGCCATGTGCAACAGCGCGCGCAACGATGCCGACAGCCAGTTCATCCGCAGTAATTTACAGGATGCGAAGTGGCTGATAAAAAGCCTTGAAAGCCGCAACGACACATTGCTGCGTGTCAGTCGCTGCATCGTCGAGCAACAGCAAGCCTTTTTTGAACAGGGCGAAGAATATATGAAACCGATGGTACTGGCGGATATCGCCCAGGCCGTCGAGATGCACGAATCCACCATATCCCGCGTGACCACGCAGAAGTATTTGCACAGCCCGCGCGGTATTTTTGAACTCAAATATTTCTTTTCCAGCCACGTCAATACCGAAGGCGGAGGCGAAGCCTCTTCCACCGCGATTCGCGCGCTGGTGAAGAAGTTAATTGCGGCGGAAAACCCCGCGAAACCGCTGAGTGACAGCAAGTTAACCTCTCTGCTGTCAGAACAGGGTATCATGGTGGCACGCCGCACTGTTGCGAAGTACCGAGAGTCTTTATCCATTCCGCCGTCAAACCAACGCAAACAGCTGGTTTGACCCAACCGATAAGGAAGACACTATGCAGCTCAATATCACCGGACATAACGTCGAAATTACTGAAGCCCTGCGTGAATTTGTGACGACGAAATTCGCCAAACTTGAACAGTATTTTGAGCGGATTAATCAGGTATACGTGGTGTTGAAAGTGGAGAAGGTCACGCACATCTCGGATGCGACGCTACATGTTAACGGCGGCGAAATTCACGCCAGCGCGGAAGGCCAGGATATGTATGCCGCCATTGACGGCTTGATTGATAAACTGGCAAGGCAGTTAACCAGGCATAAAGATAAACTGAAACAACACTAATTGTCCGGGCAGTTAGCCAGTGCAGGACGGCCTGTTGTGTGACACAACGGGCCATTTGTACAGTTAGCGCTCCGAACCTGGCCATCAACCTGACAGGACAGGTTCTTAGGTGAAATTATGATAAATAACGATACGACTCTACAACTGAGCAGTGTACTTAACCAGGAGTGTACGCGTAGCGGCGTTCATTGTCAGAGTAAGAAACGCGCGCTGGAAATCATCAGCGAACTGGCGGCAAAACAGCTCAGTTTACCTCCTCAGGTCGTGTTTGAAGCCATTCTGACACGCGAAAAAATGGGCAGTACCGGTATTGGTAATGGTATCGCCATCCCGCACGGGAAACTGGAAGAAGATACCTTACGCGCCGTCGGCGTGTTCGTTCAGCTCGAAACGCCGATCGCGTTCGACGCCATTGATAATCAGCCGGTCGATCTCCTCTTCGCCCTGCTGGTGC
Organism: Salmonella sp. 741265116_PST; assembly: GCF_046567715.1. NCBI lineage: Bacteria > Pseudomonadati > Pseudomonadota > Gammaproteobacteria > Enterobacterales > Enterobacteriaceae > Salmonella > Salmonella sp. 741265116_PST. The sequence continues at coordinate 197,709 of NZ_JBKFPH010000001.1, forward strand.
CCGCCGATCAAACTAAAACGCATCTGCACACGCTGTCGCTGGTGGCGAAACGTCTGGCGGATAAAACGATCTGCCGCCGCCTGCGCGCGGCGCTGAATGATGAAGAGCTGTATCAAATCATTACTGACACCGAAGGTGAGCAGAATGAGGCATAACAACTCAATGGCATTTCTTTCTGTCGTTGTGAGGAGAAACGGTACATGGTACTGATGATCGTCAGCGGGCGCTCCGGATCAGGTAAATCTGTCGCTCTGCGCGCGCTGGAAGATATGGGATTTTACTGCGTAGATAACCTCCCCGTCGTGCTGTTGCCCGATCTGGCGCGAACGCTGGCCGATCGCCAGATTTCCGCCGCCGTCAGCATTGATGTGCGCAATATGCCTGAATCACCTGAGATTTTTGAACAGGCGATGAATAATCTGCCTGGCGCTTTCTCGCCGCAATTGCTGTTTCTTGATGCCGACCGCAATACCTTGATTCGCCGCTACAGCGACACGCGCCGTTTGCATCCGCTTTCCAGCAAAAATCTTTCTTTAGAGAGTGCGATCGATAAAGAGAGTGACTTGCTGGAGCCGTTACGCTCACGTGCAGATCTGATCGTCGACACTTCAGAAATGTCCGTCCATGAGCTGGCGGAGATGCTGCGTACCCGGCTGTTGGGCAAACGCGAGCGCGAACTGACGATGGTATTTGAGTCCTTCGGCTTTAAACATGGTATCCCGATTGATGCGGACTATGTGTTCGATGTCCGCTTTCTGCCCAACCCGCACTGGGATCCAAAACTGCGCCCCATGACCGGGCTTGATAAGCCGGTAGCCGCGTTTCTTGACCGACACACAGAAGTTCACAATTTTATCTATCAGACTCGCAGCTATCTTGAGCTATGGTTACCGATGCTGGAGACCAACAACCGTAGCTACCTTACCGTCGCTATCGGTTGTACCGGCGGGAAACACCGTTCGGTGTATATTGCAGAACAGCTGGCAGACTACTTCCGCTCGCGCGGTAAAAATGTCCAGTCTCGCCATCGCACGCTGGAAAAACGCAAAACATGACCGTAAAGCAAACTGTTGAAGTCACCAATAAGCTGGGCATGCATGCCCGGCCTGCCATGAAGCTTTTCGAACTGATGCAGGGTTTTGACGCCGAGGTGCTATTACGCAATGACGAAGGCACCGAAGCGGAAGCGAACAGCGTCATCGCGCTGTTAATGCTCGATTCCGCCAAAGGGCGTCAGATCGAAATTGAAGCCACCGGCCCGCAAGAAGTTGAAGCGCTGGCAGCGGTTATCGATCTGTTCAATTCCGGCTTTGACGAAGACTAAACCTCCCCTCTATTCCCTATTTCCCCCAACGCCGTCCCGGTATTTGATGACAGCACCCCCAAAGCCGGGCGTGTTACGCCTGCCTGCCACTTCTCCCGCAGCCCCACCCTTTTGTAAGATTTGTACATTTCGTGCGCTTTACCTGTGCATAAAAACATTAAGAAAACCTTAAAAAATTTCGTTTAGGTTTTATTTAAGTTCTTTGTCCATACTAAATTTATGTGAATAAATTTAGTATGGACTTGCCATGATCCTCTTATCCAAACAGACTCCGCTGGGCGCCGGTCGACATCGTAAATGCTATACACATCCGGATAATGCCCGGCGTTGCATAAAGGTCATTTACAACCGTGACCACGGCGGTGATAAAGAGATTCGGCGTGAACTGAACTACTATGCGCATCTGTCCCGCTACCTGACAGACTGGAGCGCTATCCCCCGTTATTACGGCACGGTAGAAACCGATTGCGGCACCGGCTATGTCTACGACATGATTACCGATTTCAACGGCGCGCCCTCTATTACCCTGACCGAGTTCGCCGTGCAATGCCGTTATGAAGAGGATGTCGCTGTCCTGCGGCGGCTACTGAAAAAACTGAAACGTTACCTGCTGGATAACCATATTGTGACGATGTCGCTGAAGCCGCAAAACATCCTGTGCCAGCGTATCAGCGAGTCAGAAGTGGTTCCGGTGGTTTGCGACAATCTGGGGGAAAGTACCTTTATCCCGCTGGCGACCTGGTCAACATGGTGCTGTGAACGCAAACTGGAGAGAGTGTGGCAGCGGTTTATCGCCCAGCCTGCGCTGGCCGTTGCCCTGGAGAGGGACGCGCAGCTAAAAGACAAAAAAGGGCTGGCGCTTACTTCTCACGAAGCTTAATGGCCTGTGCTTATCAGGCCTGGACGACACAGACGCAGGCCGGATAAGGCGTTCACGCCGCCATTCGGCAAAATTAATTAAGCTGGTTGCGCGTCATAAAAGATTCCCCGCCCAGTTGGCGCATCTGGCGCATAATCCACGCCTGCCGGCTACGCACATAGCCGGAAGGCGCATTCGCCTTATAGCGAATCGGGTTAGGCAGCACGGCCGCCAGCAACGCGGCTTCGGCCATATTTAAGCGGCTGGCGGGCTTATTGAAATATCGCCAGGCCGCAGCCTCCACACCAAAAATACCATCGCCAAACTCCGCGATATTCAGATAAACCGTGAGGATGCGCTTTTTGCTCCAGACAGTTTCAATGCCCAGCGTTAGCCCGGCCTCGAGACCTTTGCGCACCCAACTGCGGCCATCCCATAAAAAGAGATTTTTCGCCGTTTGCTGCGAAAGCGTAGAGGCGCCGCGAATACGGCTCTCATTCCGCTCATTATGCGCCAGCGCTTTTTCAATCGCCGGAACATCAAAGCCCCAGTGCTCAGGGAACTTCTGGTCTTCCGCCGCAATTACCGCCAGCCCCATCCACGGCGAGATATCCGCCATACTGACCCAGTCAGAATGCGCCACATAACCGAACTCTCCGCCGAACCAGGCGCTAATCTGCCGTTCCGCCATCACCGCCGAAAAAGGCACCGGAACCACGCTAAACAGCGCAATGCCGCCGCCCCAAAAGACGGCGAGCGCAGCAAGAGTACGTAAAAGTAGACGGCGCAAAAACGTTAACGGCGCGATGCGTCGTTTGCTCATTCCGCCAGAACCAGCACGCGCGACACTAATTTATCAATGCCGCTTGCCGCCTGGGCGATATCCTGCGCCAGCATATAGGCAGGGGTGGTCACGACCTTGTTATCCTCGTCCACAACGATATCATCAACCGGGCAAGGTACGTGTTCGGCGCCCATCTCTTCAAGTACTTCAGCGGTATCAATATCCGTCCCTATTGTCAGACGTAGCGGAAAGTCAAAGATTTTCGGCAACATTGCGGGCGCGATACAGATGAATCCCAGCGGCTTGCCGGAATGATGCATGGCCTTCGCCAGCGCGACGACATCGCTATCCACCCGGCATTCGCTCCCCTGGCTGGCGAAATTACTCAGGTTCTTCGCCGCGCCGAAACCACCAGGCACAATGAGCGCATCCAGTTCCTCTGGCTGAGCCTGGGACAGGGGACGAATATCGCCCCGCGTAATACGCGCCGCCTCAATCAGAACGTTACGCGTTTCCGCCATCGCTTCGCCGGTCAGGTGATTAATAACATCCGCCTGTGGTTTATCCGGCGCGAAGCAGACAGCCTGCGCGCCGCTGCGGGCAATGGCCAACAGCGTCAGAACGGCCTCATGAATTTCGGCGCCGTCATAGACGCCGCATCCGCTGAGCACTACGCCAATTTTTTTCATGGTGAACATCCTCCTGCAACCGACTCAAGCCCATTAATAATTTTGATTAAAATGCTACGCTTCACACATTTAAATGATTCATGTAACAAATCATTTAGGATTTGCTATCTTAACTGCGTGCGGCCTGAAAACAGGACTGCGCCTTTGACATCATCATAATAAGCACGGCGCAGCCACGATTTCCCTGGTGTTGGCGCAGTATTCGCGCACCCCGGTCAAACCGGGGTCATTTTTTTTCCGCGTTTGCCACCCAGGCTTTCAGCACCGCGACATCGTGCTGCCACTCCTGCTTCATCTCTTCAATCCATTCCGCGACATTATCTTCCCAGGCGGGAAGATCCGGCGACTGGATTTGCTGGCCAAGTTGTTGCAGATGACGCAGCCCTACCGAACCGGCGGCGCCTTTAATCTTATGCCCTTCCTCAACGACACCTTTTTTGTCACGCGCCGTCAGATTGGACTCCAGCACGCTTAAATAGCCAGGCATCATTTTTTCAAACACCACGAGACCGTCGGTGATCAATTTAGGCCCAACCAACTCGATGTACTGTTCCAGCATCGGGATATCCAGCAGCGCTTGCGCTTTATCGCTCTCTTCAGGCGTCACGGTACTCTCCTCTTTATCGGTGGCATCCCAGAATTTTTTAATCATCGCGGTTAAGGCTGGCACCGACAGCGGCTTACTCAGCACATCGTCCATACCGGCGTCCAGATACTCTTTTTTATCTTTCAGAACGTTAGCCGTAAGCGCTACCAGCGGCGGTAAATCTTCCCGCGCGTGGCGACGGGTCAGTTCTCTGGCAATATCCAGACCCGTCATATCCGGTAGCTGAATATCCAGTAAGACCAGGTCATATTCGCCCGGCGCGAACATCTCCAGCGCCGCCTTGCCGGTCATCGCGACATCCACGCTGTTACCCAGTTTTTCCAGTACTGAACGCGCCACAATCACGTTCAGTTCAATATCTTCGACCAGCAGAACATGCAACGCGGGCAGCGGCATGTCGTCTTCATCAAAGGCGTCCTCCACCTCTTCCGCCACCGCTGGCGCATGGACCGTTAGCGTAAAGGTCGACCCTTTGCCCGGCAGACTGGAAACGGTAATATCGCCACCCATATTTTTCGCCAGCCGACGGGAGACCGCCAGCCCGATACCAGTACCCGTTGCCGGTTTACCGCCATGACTGTCTTTCACCTGATAATACATGGCGAAAATTTTATCCTGCTCATCCTGCGGAATGCCGATCCCGGAATCTTCCACTTCAAAGTGCAGCATGTCGCCTTCATCATAGCGCGCCCGCACCGTCACCCGGCCCTGCTGAGTAAACTTCACCGCATTGCTGATCAAATTCCACAAAATCTGGCGCAGACGCGTTCCGTCGGTAATGACTTTGTGCGGTAGCGGCAGCGTCGGCTCAAGCACAAAACGTAGCCCTTTTTGCTGCGCCTGCAAACCGGAAAGGTTTTCCAGATCGGCCATAAAGCTGGTGAAATCAACCGGTTGGTTATCAAGCTGAACCTTACGCCGCTCCATCTTATCCATATCAATGATATCATTGAAAATATTGCCTAACGTTACGGCGGAGACATGGATTGTCTTAAGGTATTTTTCCTGTTCGGCGGTGAGATCGGTATCCAGCAGGATGCGGCTTAAACCAACGATGCCGTTAAGCGGGGTGCGCAGTTCATGACTGATGGTAGAGATAAACGTGGTCTTGTCGCGGCTGGCGCGCTCCAGCGCGTCCTGATAACGCTTACGTTCGGTAATATCACGACCAAATCCCATCAGGCCATGACGTTTACCGACACGGTCGTAATAAGGCACTTTACGAATTTCAAAGCAGGCTTTTCGTCCGTCCGGGTAATCCAGCCACTGTTCGTAGGTCAGGGAGACGTTATGGCGGAATACTTTTTCATCGGTTTCAATGACTTTCTCCGCCGCTTCGGGAGAGTACACATCTTCCGGCTTCAAATGCACCAGTTGTTTTTCGCTCTTGCCGGTTAGCAATTCCATTGCGCGGTTACAGCCGGAAAATTCTTTATCTTCATTACGATAAAAAACCAAATCCGGCGAGGCGTCCAGAAATGAGCGCAGAAAAGAGGATTGCTGTTCTAGCTGGATTTGCGCCTCTTCACGCTCTTTAATTTCTACTTTTAGCTGTTCAAATGTCTCTTGCAGCTCCGCTTCCGCTTTTTCGCGATCGGCAATTTCCTGATTAAGCTGGGCAATATTGTCCTTCAACTGTACGTTAAGCTTGAGATCGCGCTCGCGCATCTCCTCCAGCTTTTGCACCAGACGCGACAGTCGCTGCCTTGACTCTTCCAGTTGTTCAACAACAACGGATAAGAAATAGACCGCCCAGGGCGTAATTAACAGGCCAAAAAAGATGGAACGAATGACGTCGATACTTTCAACCTGACCATGCAGCACCATGGTCACCGCCATCTGCACGACAATCGCCAGCACCACCAATGCCAACGCCAGGAGCATGGAAAAGCGCACCAGACCCAATTTCATCATCAGATCGACATAGTATTGCGCCAGCATACGAATTTGCTTCATAGAGGATTCCTTCACCGCAACTTCGCACATAATACCCAATTATGGGAACCGCGTTGAATATTGTGCGAAATATGCGTAGCGCCCCTCATCACGCTACGCTATAGGTGGTATCCAGGGACGGGCCAGCGCAGAGCCCTGCACGCCATGCTCATTCAGGTATCTGTCCAGCTCAACCATCCCCGTCCAGCGATTCTCGCACCACAGCGGGGCAAGCAGCGTCGGACGGCGAGCGCTGGCTGAAATCCGGTGATAAATCACCTCCGGCGGCGTATGACGAATCATCTCACCTGCCGTTAGCGTGTAGTCGTCCAGTTCGATGCCGTTCAGCCGCCCCGCTTCCCAGGCTTTGGCCATCGTACTGCCTTTCACAATATGCAGCGGATGCAGTTTAATACCGTCCACGCCGGTCTCGACCACGCGTTGCAGCGTTTGCAAGCATTCACTCTGGCCTTCGCCCGGCAGCCCCACAATCAGATGCGCGCACACTTTCAGCCCGCGCTCCCGGGCAATCCGGGTGGTACGCTGATAGCAGGCGAAGTCATGCCCGCGGTTAATTCGGTGCAGGGTTTTATCGTGCGCGGTTTGCAATCCCAGTTCCAGCCACACCTCGTAGCCTTGATCTTTATATTCACACAGTAAATCTACTACTGCCTGCGGGACGCAATCCGGACGCGTACCGACGCATAACCCGACGATACTGGCCTGGCTGACTGCCTGTTGATACATGGAACGCAGCACCTGCACTTCTGCAAAGGTGCTGGTGTAGGCCTGGAAATAGGCCAGATAGCGTTTAGCGCGGTTCACCAGATGCGCCTGATGCGCAAGCTGCTCGGCAATCGAATGATGCTGCTGCGCCTCATCGGCAAAAGAGGCGACATTACAGAAGGTGCAACCGCCACGCCCGATGGTGCCGTCGCGATTAGGGCAGCTAAAACCGCCATGAAGCGTCAGCTTATGAACCTTTTGCCCATACCGACGTAAAAGATCCCCACCAAACATATTGACTAATTTCTGTAACTGCATAATCTGATAGACCGCCTCTTAAAAAGAGGCCAAAGCCTGCCATTTTTAGTCTCCTTTGGCGATGACCTGGATCAATCGTCCCGGAAGGCTTTTATCAGTTGCATAATCAAGCAAAATAAACGACATTTCATTCATAATCCCGCTGATGATTTTTCCTGATATTCCCCTCTTTTTTCAGCGTCTGCAGGGCCATCAATAAAAACAGTATCATTCAATACTGTTCACTCTCAAAACAGCATAAAATGCTAAGATTTTTGAAAAAGCAAGGTCAGATAACGCCTGGCGAGCGGCTCTTATAGTGAGACAGATCACAGGCTTTCTGTCGCTCCGTATTAGCAGCTCTTCTATAAAAAACCTTTTAATTTCAACAGATTCAAAAAGTTATCTGTGCTACAGCACACTTTTGCATAAATCAGTTTGCCATTTGACCTGGGTGTGGATTCCCGATAAGTTGGGGATCCGCTGGAAGCTTTCTGGATGAGCCGTCTGCTCATCATATTTATGCAGTAATTGAGATTCCCTCTTAACCGTATTTATCAATGCGCAAAGGACACAAAGAGGGCGAATGCGAGGTAAGCGTATGATGCGCCAGCCCCGTCGCCATGCTCTTGCTGTGCCCGCGCGCCGTCGGTTGGGAGAGCGTCCCGTAGAGCCTGGGGAGGTTCACTGATATGTTGTACGATAAATCCCTTGAGAAGGATAACTGTGGTTTCGGCCTGATCGCCCACATAGAAGGCGAACCTAGTCACAAGGTAGTGCGTACCGCCATACACGCGCTGGCCCGGATGCAGCACCGTGGCGCGATCCTTGCCGACGGTAAAACCGGCGACGGTTGCGGCTTGCTGTTACAAAAACCTGACCGTTTCTTCCGCATCGTGGCCGAAGAGCGCGGCTGGCGCTTAGCCAAAAACTACGCCGTCGGGATGATCTTTTTGAATAAAGATCCTGAACTGGCCGCCGCGTCACGCCATATTGTCGAAGAAGAATTACAGCAGGAAACCCTGTCGATTGTCGGCTGGCGCGATGTGCCAACCAATGAAGGCGTGCTCGGTGAAATCGCCCTCTCCTCTCTGCCGCGTATTGAGCAGATTTTTGTCAACGCTCCGGCAGGCTGGCGTCCGCGTGATATGGAGCGCCGTCTGTTTATCGCCCGCCGACGCATTGAAAAACGCCTGCAGAACGACAAAGATTTCTACGTATGCAGCCTGTCGAACCTGGTCAACATTTATAAAGGTCTGTGTATGCCGGCGGATCTGCCGCGCTTCTACCTGGATCTTGCGGATCTGCGTCTGGAATCGGCCATCTGCCTGTTCCACCAGCGCTTTTCCACTAACACCGTGCCGCGTTGGCCGCTGGCGCAGCCGTTCCGCTACCTGGCGCATAATGGCGAGATTAACACCATCACCGGCAACCGCCAGTGGGCGCGCGCCCGTACCTATAAATTCCAGACGCCGCTGATCCCGGATTTACAGTCCGCTGCGCCGTTTGTTAACGAAACCGGTTCGGATTCCAGCTCGCTGGACAACATGCTGGAACTGCTGCTGGCAGGCGGGATGGACATCATCCGCGCCATGCGCCTGTTGGTGCCGCCCGCCTGGCAGAACAACCCCGATATGGACCAGGATCTGCGCGCCTTCTTTGACTTTAACTCCATGCATATGGAGCCGTGGGACGGTCCGGCAGGCATCGTGATGTCCGACGGGCGCTTCGCCGCCTGTAACCTTGACCGTAACGGCCTGCGCCCGGCACGCTATGTCATTACCAAAGACAAGCTGATTACCTGCGCCTCCGAAGTCGGTATCTGGGACTATCAGCCGGATGAAGTGGTCGAGAAAGGCCGCGTCGGCCCAGGCGAACTGATGGTGATCGACACCCGCGGCGGACGTATTCTGCATTCCGCGGAAACCGATGACGATCTGAAAAGCCGCCATCCATATAAAGCGTGGATGGAAAAGAATGTTCGCCGTCTGGTGCCGTTTGAAGAGTTGCCAGATGAAGAAGTCGGTAGCCGCGAACTGGACGATGACCTGCTCGCCAGCTATCAGAAACAGTTTAACTACAGCGCCGAAGAGCTGGACTCGGTTATCCGCGTGTTGGGCGAAAACGGCCAGGAAGCCGTCGGCTCAATGGGCGACGACACCCCCTTTGCCGTGCTCTCCAGCCAGCCGCGTATTATTTACGACTACTTCCGCCAGCAGTTCGCGCAGGTCACTAACCCGCCTATCGACCCGCTGCGTGAAGCGCACGTCATGTCGCTCGCCACCAGCATCGGTCGCGAAATGAACGTCTTCTGCGAAGCGGAAGGTCAGGCCCATCGCCTGAGTTTTAAATCGCCAATTCTGCTGTACTCCGATTTCAAACAGCTCACCACCATGAGCGAGCATCACTACCGCGCCGACTGGCTTGATATTACCTTTGATGTCACCGAAACCACACTGGACGCGACGGTTAAGGCGCTGTGCGATAAAGCGGAACAGATGGTGCGTAACGGCACCGTGCTGCTGGTCCTCTCGGATCGCAATATCGGTAAGAATCGCTTGCCGGTCCCCGCGCCGATGGCGGTGGGCGCGGTGCAAACGCGTCTGGTAGAACAAAGCCTGCGCTGCGACGCTAACATCATCGTAGAAACCGGAAGCGCCCGCGATCCGCATCACTTTGCGGTACTGCTCGGCTTTGGCGCAACGGCCATCTATCCGTACCTGGCCTACGAAACGCTGGGGCGTCTGATTGATACCCAGGCCATCGCTAAAAACTACCGTACCGTGATGCAGAACTACCGTAACGGCATCAACAAGGGGCTGTACAAGATTATGTCCAAAATGGGCATTTCGACCATTGCCTCTTACCGTTGCTCCAAACTGTTTGAAGCGGTTGGGCTGCACGATGATGTGGTAAACCTGTGCTTCCAGGGCGTGGTCAGCCGTATCGGCGGCGCGAGCTTTGATGACTTCCAGCAGGATCTGCTGAATCTCTCCAAACGCGCCTGGCTGGCGCGCAAACCCATTAGCCCGGGCGGCCTGCTGAAGTACGTCCACGGCGGCGAATATCACGCCTATAACCCGGATGTCGTGCGTACCCTGCAACAGGCGGTACAGAGCGGCGAGTACAGCGATTATCAGGAATACGCCAAACTGGTCAATGAGCGTCCGGCGGCAACGCTGCGCGATCTGCTGGCGATACATCCAGACGGCGAGGCGGTGACTATCGACGAGGTTGAGCCCGCCAGTGAGCTGTTTAAACGCTTTGATACCGCAGCCATGTCTATTGGCGCATTAAGTCCGGAAGCGCACGAAGCGCTGGCGGAAGCGATGAACAGCCTCGGCGGCAACTCCAACTCCGGCGAAGGCGGTGAAGACCCTGCGCGCTACGGCACCAATAAAGTGTCGCGTATCAAACAGGTGGCCTCTGGTCGCTTTGGCGTGACGCCGGCCTACCTGGTCAATGCCGATGTGATTCAGATTAAAGTCGCGCAGGGCGCGAAACCGGGCGAAGGCGGTCAGTTGCCGGGGGATAAAGTCACTCCGTATATCGCTAAACTGCGTTATTCAGTGCCGGGCGTGACGCTGATCTCCCCGCCGCCGCACCACGATATCTACTCTATCGAGGACTTAGCGCAGCTCATTTTCGATCTCAAGCAGGTCAACCCGAAGGCAATGATCTCCGTGAAGCTGGTGTCCGAACCGGGCGTCGGCACCATCGCGACCGGCGTGGCGAAAGCCTATGCGGATCTGATCACTATCGCCGGCTACGACGGCGGTACCGGCGCCAGCCCGCTCTCTTCGGTGAAATATGCGGGCTGTCCGTGGGAACTCGGACTTGTTGAAACCCAGCAGGCGCTGGTCGCCAACGGTCTGCGTCACAAGATTCGTTTGCAGGTGGACGGCGGTCTGAAAACCGGCGTCGACATCATTAAAGCGGCGATTCTCGGTGCGGAAAGTTTCGGCTTCGGCACCGGCCCGATGGTGGCGCTGGGCTGTAAATACCTGCGCATTTGCCATCTGAACAACTGCGCAACCGGCGTGGCGACGCAGGATGAAAAACTGCGTAAGAACCACTATCACGGCCTGCCGTTCAAAGTAACCAACTACTTTGAATTTATCGCCCGCGAAGTGCGCGAGCTGATGGCTTCGCTTGGCGTGACCCGCCTGGTGGATTTGATTGGCCGCACCGACCTGCTGAAAGAGCTGGAGGGCTTCACCGCTAAACAGCAGAAGCTGGCGCTGTCTCGTCTACTGGAAACCGCTGAACCTCATCCGGGTAAAGCGCTGTACTGCACCGAGAATAACCCGCCGTTTGATAACGGTGTGCTGAATGCGCAACTGTTGCAGCAGGCGAAGCCGTTTGTCGATGCGCGCCAGAGCAAAACCTTCTGGTTCGACATCCGCAACACCGATCGTTCCGTCGGCGCGTCGCTTTCCGGCTACATCGCACAGACCCACGGCGATCAGGGGCTGGCTTCCGATCCGATTAAAGCGCACTTCAGCGGTACCGCAGGCCAGAGCTTTGGCGTGTGGAACGCGGGCGGCGTGGAGTTATATCTGACTGGCGATGCCAACGACTATGTCGGTAAAGGTATGGCAGGCGGTTTGATCGCCATCAGACCACCGGTAGGTTCCGCCTTCCTCAGTCATAAGGCCAGCATTATCGGCAACACCTGCCTGTATGGAGCCACCGGTGGCCGTCTGTACGCGGCGGGCCGCGCGGGCGAACGTTTCGGCGTGCGTAACTCCGGGGCGATTACCGTAGTAGAGGGCATCGGCGACAACGGCTGTGAATACATGACCGGCGGCATCGTCTGCGTGCTGGGTAAAACCGGCGTTAACTTCGGCGCGGGCATGACCGGCGGCTTCGCCTATGTGCTGGACGAAGATGGCGAATTCCGTAAACGCGTGAACCCGGAACTGGTAGAAGTACTGGACGTTGATTCGCTGGCTATCCACGAAGAGCATCTGCGCGGTCTGATCACCGAGCACGTGCAACATACTGGTTCGCAACGCGGCGAAGAGATCCTGTCCAGGTGGTCAAGCTTCTCAACCCAATTCGCGTTAGTGAAGCCCAAGTCCAGCGATGTCAAAGCCCTGTTGGGCCACCGTAGTCGTAGTGCGGCAGAATTGCGCGTGCAGGCGCAGTAAGGAATTGAAATGAGCCAGAATGTTTATCAATTTATCGACCTGCAGCGCGTTGATCCGCCGAAGAAACCGCTGAAGATCCGTAAGATCGAATTTGTTGAAATCTACGAACCGTTTTCTGAAGGTCAGGCGAAAGCCCAGGCGGATCGCTGTTTGTCCTGCGGTAACCCCTACTGCGAGTGGAAATGTCCGGTACATAACTACATCCCGAACTGGCTGAAACTGGCTAACGAAGGGCGTATTTTTGAGGCGGCTGAGCTATCGCACCAGACTAACACCCTGCCGGAAGTGTGTGGCCGCGTCTGCCCGCAGGACCGCCTGTGCGAAGGCTCCTGTACGCTGCACGATGAGTTCGGCGCGGTGACCATAGGTAACATTGAGCGCTATATCAACGATAAAGCGTTTGAGATGGGCTGGCGCCCGGATATGACCGGCGTGCGTCAGACGGACAAGCGCGTCGCGATTATCGGCGCAGGTCCGGCAGGGCTGGCGTGCGCCGACGTGCTGACCCGCAACGGCGTGAAGGCGGTAGTCTTTGATCGCCATCCGGAAATCGGCGGCCTGCTGACCTTCGGTATTCCAGCTTTCAAACTGGAAAAAGAGGTGATGACCCGCCGTCGCGAGATCTTCACCGGCATGGGTATTGAGTTCAAACTCAATGTTGAAGTGGGCCGCGACGTGGAACTTGACGAGCTGTTGAAAGAGTACGACGCGGTATTCCTTGGCGTCGGCACCTATCAGTCGATGCGCGGCGGGCTGGAAAATGAAAATGCGGACGGCGTATTCGACGCTCTACCGTTCCTGATTGCCAATACGAAGCAGATCATGGGGTTTGGCGAAACCAGCGACGAACCATATGTCAGCATGGAAGGCAAACGCGTGGTGGTGCTGGGCGGCGGCGATACCGCAATGGACTGCGTACGTACCTCCATCCGTCAGGGCGCAACGCACGTCACCTGTGCTTATCGTCGTGATGAAGAGAACATGCCGGGCTCCAGACGCGAAGTGAAGAACGCGCGCGAGGAAGGTGTCGAATTTCAGTTTAACGTTCAACCGCTGGGCATTGAAGTCAATGCCAACGGCAAAGTGAGCGGCGTAAAAATGGTGCGCACTGAAATGGGCGAACCGGATGCCAAAGGCCGTCGGCGGGCGGAGATCGTCGCCGGTTCCGAGCATGTGGTTCCGGCTGATGCGGTGGTGATGGCATTTGGTTTTCGTCCACACAGCATGGAATGGCTGGCGAAACACAGCGTGGAGCTGGACTCGCAGGGACGAATTATCGCGCCGGAACGCAGCGATAATGCTTTCCAGACCAGCAACCCGAAAATCTTCGCCGGTGGCGACATCGTGCGCGGTTCCGATCTGGTGGTGACGGCGATTGCCGAAGGCCGTAAGGCGGCTGACGGGATTATGAACTACCTCGAAGTGTAACCCTTCCGGCTCCCCGGTTGATGCCTTGTGCTGATGGCTGGGGAGCCGATATTCCTCTCCTCAATATCTCTCCTGCCGGTTCTGGAAACCCGCTCGTAAATCGAGATGTAATGCCATGTAAAATCCGTTCATGGATTGATCCGTTTACGCCTGAAGCGTATTGATAGCGTTCTAATTTCACAATGAAACTATCACGTAAGGGATGACATGACGAATCCAACTTTAGCGCCACAGTCTGATGAATATCAGCAAATCCATGACGGCATTATTCGTCTGGTCGATACGGCACGTACCGAGACCGTGCGCAGCATCAATGCCATTATGACTGCCACCTACTGGGAAATGGGCCGACGCATTGTCGAATTTGAACAAGGCGGTGAAGCCAGAGCTGCTTATGGTGAACAGCTAATTGATCGTTTATCACAGGATTTAAGCCAAAGATATAAACGAGGTTTTTCTGCCAGTAATCTATGGCAATTTAAAAAGTTTTATCTTTATTTTCAAAAAATTGAGATTCTCCAGACAGTGTCTGGAGAATCTCTCCATTTGGCGCAACTGGCTAAATCTTTCCCACTCCCCTGGTCGGCGTATGTCCGCCTCTTGTCGGTAAAAAATCCCGATGCCCGCACTTTTTACGAGAAAGAGACGCTACGTAACGGCTGGTCCGTACGGCAGCTCGATCGGCAAATCGCCACTCAATTTTACGAACGAACACTACTGTCCCACGACAAATCCGCCATGTTGCAGCAGCCTGCACCCGCCGAGCCAAACGTTTTGCCGGAGCAAGCCATACGCGACCCGTTCATTCTGGAATTTCTTAACCTGAAGGACGAGTATTCCGAATCAGATCTCGAAGACGCGCTGCTCAGCCACCTGATGGACTTTATGCTGGAGCTCGGTGACGATTTTGCTTTTGTTGGCCGCCAACGCCGACTACGCATAGACGATAGCTGGTTCCGCGTCGATCTGCTGTTCTTCCATCGTCGCTTGCGCTGCCTGTTGCTCGTTGACCTGAAGGTAGGCAAATTCGGTTATGCGGATGCCGGGCAGATGAATATGTACCTGAACTATGCCAAAGAGCACTGGACAATGCCCGGAGAAAACCCGCCAGTCGGCCTGGTTTTGTGCGCAGGGAAAGGCGCGGGGGAAGCGCATTACGCGCTGACTGGCCTGCCAAACACCATCATGGCGAGCGAGTACAAAGTGCAGTTGCCCGACGAAAAATTACTCACAGACGAACTTATTCGTTCGCAAACCATGCTGGAAACTCAACTCACACGCGGTGGTTCACTGACAACGGAGAGAAACTAGCGAACCATTAATACCATGAATAATTATCAAAAAAAATATCATACGAAAACGTTTGCTTTATTCTGAGAACTGTATATTATGCGGCGGATTTTTTGGGCAAAATTCATGGAGGCGTTGTGTCGCAGGACAACAATTATAGCCAGGGCCCCGTCCCTCTGGCGGCGCGGAAGGGCGTGATTCCACTGACATTTGTCATGTTGGGTTTAACGTTTTTTTCCGCCAGTATGTGGACCGGAGGGACACTCGGCACCGGTCTTACCTATCACGATTTCTTCCTCGCAGTTCTCTTCGGTAATCTCCTCCTCGGTATCTACACTGCATTTCTTGGTTACATCGGCGCAAAAACCGGACTCTCCACCCACCTCCTTGCACGTTACTCCTTTGGCGTTAAAGGCTCATGGCTTCCCTCGCTGCTGCTAGGCGGTACTCAAGTGGGCTGGTTTGGCGTTGGCGTAGCGATGTTCGCTATTCCGGTCAGTAAAGCGACGGGCATTGATGCCAATATTCTGATTGCCGTTTCGGGTCTGCTGATGACCCTGACCATTTTTTTCGGCATCTCGGCGTTGACCATTTTGTCTATCATTGCCGTACCCGCGATCGTTATTCTGGGCAGCTACTCCGTCTGGCTGGCGGTCAGCGGCGTGGGTGGGCTGGAGCATTTAAAAACGATAGCGCCGCAGACGCCGCTGGATTTTTCCAGCGCGCTGGCGCTGGTGGTGGGATCGTTTGTCAGCGCCGGTACATTGACCGCCGACTTCGTCCGCTTCGGGCGTCATGCCAAAAGCGCCGTACTGATTGCGATGGTCGCTTTTTTCCTCGGCAACTCGCTGATGTTTATCTTTGGCGCGGCAGGCGCTGCCGCCGTCGGTCAGGCGGATATCTCTGACGTGATGATAGCGCAGGGGCTGCTGCTGCCCGCGATTGTGGTGCTTGGCCTGAATATCTGGACCACCAACGATAACGCGCTGTACGCATCGGGTCTGGGCTTCGCCAATATTACCGGTCTTTCCAGCCGTACGCTGTCGGTGGTGAACGGGATTATCGGTACCGTGTGCGCGCTGTGGCTTTACAATAATTTTGTCGGCTGGCTGACGTTCCTGTCATCTGCCATCCCACCGATTGGCGGAGTGATTATTGCCGACTATCTGTTGAACCGCCGCCGCTATGCCGACTTCAACACCGTGCGCTTTATTCCCGTTAACTGGATTGCTATTCTTTCTGTCGCACTGGGCATCGCCGCCGGACATTATGTTCCTGGTATTGTGCCCGTCAACGCCGTACTCGGCGGCGTCTTCAGCTATATCCTGCTGAATCCACTTTTCAACCGCAGCCTTGCTAAATCACCAGAGGTCAGCCATGCAGAACAATAACATCACCATTCGTCAGGCGCGTCTGCAGGGACACGAAGGATTATGGCAGATTACGATTGAAAACGGGCGCTTTAGCCGGATTGAGCCTCAGGAAGCCGCATCGTTACCGCAGGGCGAAGTGCTTGATGCCGAAGGCGATCTGGCTATTCCACCGTTTGTTGAGCCACATATCCACCTGGATACCACGCAAACGGCGGGTGAACCGAACTGGAACCAGTCCGGCACACTGTTTGAAGGGATTGAGCGCTGGGCAGAACGTAAAGCAATGCTCACGCATGAAGATGTGAAAGCGCGCGCGATGCAGACCCTGAAATGGCAGATGGCTAACGGCATCCAGTACGTTCGTACTCACGTTGACGTTTCAGATCCTACGCTCACCGCGCTGAAAGCCATGCTGGAAGTGAAGCAAGAGGTTGCGCCGTGGGTAGACCTGCAAATTGTCGCCTTTCCGCAAGAAGGCATTCTGTCTTATCCCAACGGTGAAGCGCTGTTAGAGGAAGCCGTGCGTTTGGGCGCTGACGTTATTGGCGCTATTCCGCACTTTGAGTTCACGCGGGAATATGGCGTTGAATCGCTGCACAAAATCTTCGCCCTGGCGCAGAAATACGATCGCTTGATCGATGTGCACTGCGACGAAATTGATGACGAGCAGTCTCGCTTTGTCGAAACGGTCGCGGCGCTGGCGCATCGCGATGGCATGGGGGCGCGCGTGACCGCCAGCCACACCACGGCTATGCACTCGTACAACGGCGCGTATGCGTCACGCCTGTTCCGCCTGTTGAAAATGTCGGGGATTAACTTCGTCGCCAACCCGCTGGTGAATATTCATCTGCAAGGACGGTTTGACACTTACCCGAAACGTCGTGGCGTCACGCGAGTGAAAGAGATGCTGGAAGCGGGGATCAACGTCTGCTTTGGCCATGATGACGTCTTCGACCCGTGGTATCCATTAGGCACGGCAAATATGCTGCAGGTGCTGCATATGGGGTTACACGTTTGCCAGTTGATGGGGTATGGGCAAATCAACGATGGGTTAAATCTGATCACTACCCACAGCGCAAAAACCCTGCATTTACAGGACTACGGTCTGAGTGTCGGCAATGCCGCGAATCTGGTTATCTTACCCGCTGAGAATGGATTCGATGCGGTACGTCGCCAGACGCCTGCCCGTTACTCGATTCGCCACGGGCGGGTAATTGCCGAGACGGTGCCGAGCCAGACGACGCTGCACCTGACCCAGCCGGAAGCCGTGACGTTTAAGCGTTAACCCGTCATACCCGCGCTCTCCGGCACATTCGCCACGCAGCCCGTAAGGGGCTGCGTTCGGAAGACTGTTCCGGCAAGAGATTCAGGCCACCAGCAGACTGGCGCGTACTTTCACTACCACTTTCTTGATGTCATCCGGCTCACCCACTGCACATCCCGGTTTATGCGGTTCTCCCGGCATAAACACAGCAAACGTCCCCGCTTGCAGCGTAATAGTCTGCTCGTCGGCAATTTGACTACAAAGCTGGTAATCCTCGTCAACATGCATCTCCTCGCACTGGCGAGCGGCACCGGACATCCCAAACGCAATACGCTCGACGCCGGTTAGTAGTAGCTGAATATCAATGTATTGTTCATGCAATTCCGCTTTCTTCTCTGCCGGCATTTGCGTCGTTAACTGCATTACATTCATAAAGATATTGTCGCCCTGCAATTCATAGCGCCCCGGCGCTTTCTCCTGCGGCCTTGCCGCCAGCGCGAGAGTCAAGGCATCCAGCAGTCGCGGATGCAACCCGCAAGAAGGCAACGACTGTACTTCCCCCATCATCATAATGTGTCTCCTTGAGCTAACAAAGCAGCGCCTAATAATCCTGCGTCATGCCGATAGTGAGCGGCGCTCAGTGCCACGTGATAAGGCGCAGGCTCTTGCATCAAAAACGCGCGAACCTGCTCCAGGTATCCCTCAGCTAACCCTACGCTGCCGCCAATAACCACACACTGGCAGTTGGTAATCGCTTTCACATCGGCGATCATCCGCGCTATTACCTGCGCGGATTGGCTTACCAGATGTCGCGCCTGCCGATGACCTTCGCCAGCGCGAATAAACAGGGTTTTGGCGTCGCATCCCGCCAGATCGTCCCGCGCCGCCGCGGCCATCCCTCGTCCGGAGGCGATGGCCTCTACACAGCCAACGCGTCCACAGCCGCATACGGGCCCGTGTGGGTCCGCCAGGGTGTGTCCCAGGTGCCCGGCCAGACCGCCTTTTCCGGTAAGGAGCTTGCCGTCGCAGACAACGCCGCCGCCAACGCCTGTTGAAACGGTGATAAATACCATATCGCGGATATCATCAGGGAGCGCGTGATACTCCGCCCAGGCCGCCGCCTGCGCGTCGTTCACCGCCAGCGTCGGCAGACCTGCGATCGTTTCCAGTGTTTGTACTAACGGAAAGTGTAGCAAGCCGCCCAGATTATGGGGGTTTAGCGCCAGCAACATCCCTTCCTGAATGATCCCGGTAGAAGCTATCGCTACCTGACGCGCCTCTGCCCGTAGTGGTTCAACCAGCGCCTTTAATGCTTCACGTAACGCATCCGGCGTTTTGCTTGCGGGGGTCGGCAGCTCGCGACGCTGGCTAATGCGCAAGTTTTTGTCGATGAGCGCGGCGGCAAGTTTAGTACCGCCAATATCGATTGCTAACGTAGTCATGACGCCGCCTTTTTTAATGCGTCGTTATACCATCCACAGATATGTTCCAGACGGGTAATGGCGGACCCCACCGTCACCGCCCATGCGCCATAGCGGATCGCCTCCGCCGCCAGTGCTGGCGAGTTATAGCGCCCTTCGGCTATTACCCGGCATCCGGCGTCATGCAACGCTTTGACTAAGGGCAGATCGGGGTCCTCCGGCGTATCGGAGGTGGTGTAGCCGGACATTGTCGTGCCGATAATGTCCGCGCCTATCCGTTGGCAGGCAAGACCATCGTCCACGGATGAGCAGTCGGCCATCGCCAGTAGATGGTGGTGATGAATGCGCGCCAACAACGCCTCAACGGCTACCGGCCGTTGCCGAGCGGTTCCATCAACGGCGATAATATTTGCGCCGGCCTGCGCCAGCGCATCTACATCGTCGAGAAAAGGGGTAATGCGCACTGGAGACTCATCCAGATCGCGTTTGATAATGCCGATAATGGGTACCGAAACGAGCGAGCGGGCCACACGCAGGTTGTCTATGCCTTCAATACGCACCGCAACCGCGCCCGCCTGTTCCGCCGCCCACGCCATTGCCGCTACAATCTCCGGCTTATCCAGCGGACTGCCCGGAACGGGCTGGCAGGAGACAATCAGGCCGCCAGAAGCGGCAATATTTTTATCCAGTTGTTCAAGTAACGACATACTACTCCCTTACAAATATTGCCCGGTTTAAAACCGGGCAAGCGGATTAACTTTTCGTTTTTACAAAGGCACCTTTACCACTGCCAAGCGGTACGGCTCCGCTGAACGGTTTGTCGTCGATAGCATCGTGGGTGCGTAACGCTTCCGGACGTAGCCAACGCTGTACGCGAGACGGCATATCAAGCCCAATAAGCAGGATCACGACAAACGTCAGGCTGAAAGAGAGCGATGCCAACGCAGTGCCCAAATCCAGACGTTGAGCGATCAGCGCTCCCAGGATCGGCGCCAGCGCGCCGCCGAGCGCGCCGACGTTATAAGTAAAGCCCAGCCCCGCCGCGCGCTGATCGGTATCGAAGTAACCGCCGATCAGTTTCGGCAGAATCCCGGCAATCCCCTGCCCCAACATCTGTTGGAAAAACAGTAGCAGACCCAGAACCCAGACGTTTGTGCCGCCAATCGCAAAGACCGGAATAATGAGGATTTGCGAGGCCAGCAGGCTACAGACATAGGCTTTACGGGTTCCCAACCAGTCGCCAAGAAAACCGCCTACGCAGCAACCAACCGCCGCGCCAAATCCGCTAAAGAACAGGACATTCGCCACCGTATGCGGATCGTAGGCCAGCTCGGTTTTCAGATAAGTAGGTAATAGCGCCTGAATCGGCCAGGAATAGAGGAAAGCAAACAGTACCACCAGCATCAGCATGACGCCAGTGGGCCAGCGTTTACCGCTGCTCTGCACCATAAAACTGATAAAGATAACCGCGCACAGTAGTCCCAGCCCCGCCACAATCGCAGCATTTTGTAGGTTACCGGCAAAGCAGAACCACAGCGCAGCGGCGGCGGCGAAGGTCATTAAAATGTTGATGATGCGATGTTCGCCCCGATAAAGAATGTCGACCATCGTGCGTACCGGCGCTTTACCCGCGTGTTTCTCTTTCCAGTCTTCCGCTTCCGGAATGTTTTTCCGCAGCCAGAGGGCGAAGATAATTGGCAAGATGCCAATGAAAAACAGCGCGCGCCAGCCCCAGACAGGCACCACCAGGCTGTACACCTGCGCGGCAACGACCGCGCCGACGGAGAAGCCGGAAATCAAAAAACCGCTGGCTTTATTGCGTAAATGTTTTGGCCAGCTTTCAATCACATAGGTCGCGCTGGAACCATATTCGCCCGCCATGCCCATACCAATCACCAGTCGGGCGATGAACATGGTGGTGTAACCGGGCGCAAACCCGCAGGCCAGGGTTCCCACCGAAAACAGAATGATGCTGCTGACCATCGCCAGACGACGCCCA
Source organism: Salmonella sp. 741265116_PST (assembly GCF_046567715.1). Lineage (NCBI taxonomy): Bacteria > Pseudomonadati > Pseudomonadota > Gammaproteobacteria > Enterobacterales > Enterobacteriaceae > Salmonella > Salmonella sp. 741265116_PST. The sequence continues at coordinate 218,858 of NZ_JBKFPH010000001.1, forward strand.
TAGCGATCGCCCATCGCGCCCAGTAATAACCCGCCGAACCAGCGAGAGATAAAAGCTGCAGAAATCAGGCTTGCCGCCTGTACCGTCGTCAGCCCAAATTCGCTTTGTACCTCAGTCAGTACAAGAGCAATCAACACAAAATCAAAACCATCAAGCAGATATCCCAGCCAGGCAGCGGAAAATGCCCGCCACTGCGCCCGGTTGAGATGGCGATACCACGGGATGTTCTGGGTAGAAGTACTCATTTTACTCTCCCGACGATTTTTGTTGTCGTTATGCCGAATGGCGGCTCCGCCTTATCCGGCCTACTGTTCGCACTGTTGTAGGCCGGGCAAGCGTAGCGCCCCCGGCATTATGCTGTTACGCCTTTTCTTCCATCAGTTGTTGAGCCAGCGCCTTGAGCTCCGGCAAGTATTTTTCATCAACAGGCGCGAACGGTTTACGACACAGCGGCACCGATACCACGTCCATATAATGCAGGACCGTTTTCAGGCCGCGGAATACGCCGGTTTTAATCAGTAAATCAATAACCTTATTGCACTCGGTTTGCAGACGCTGCGCTTTCGCCACATCGCCCTCACGTAATGCCTGCACAATCCCCTGATAACGCCAGCCCATAATGTTGTATGTGCTGCCGATACCGCCGTCCGCGCCCGCCAGCAGGCCGGAAGCGAAGATTTCGTCATAACCGTTGTACAGCACCAGATCCGGATGCGCGCGGCGGATCTGCTCCATCTGGAAGAGATCGCCAGAGGTTTGCTTCAGCGCGCTCACGCCCGGTAATGTCACCAGCGTATTGATCTGATCGAGGGTAAGTTTTACGCCGCTTAACGCCGGAATGTTGTATACCACCATCGGCAATCCATCTGCGGAATCAATGATTGCCCGATAATGGTCACAGTGCTCTTCAAAACTGAAAGGGTAATAAAAAGGCGTCACCGCAGAGACCGCATCAAAACCGTAACGCTTTGCGGCGCTGGCAAGCTGCTGGCTTTCTGCGGTGCTTACCGTCCCGACATGGGCGATCAACGTGATTTTTCCCTTCGCCTCTTCGGCGACAATCTCCAGTACTTGCTCTCTTTCAGCAAGGTTCTGTACGAATGCTTCCCCGGTGGAACCGCCAACGTACAGCCCGTCGATACCCTGCCCGATGTTAAAACGCACCAGACGGCGCAGGCTTTCGCTATCCAGTTGCTGCTGATGATCAAATGGGGTCAACAACGCCGCCATTACGCCTTGCAATGCTTTTGCCATACCTACCTCTACGGATGATGAATATATTAACTACCTACCTTTATACCTGTTATACCAGATCAAATAAGCAGCAAATAATACAGAACGCTTATAGTGCGATCTGCTTCACTAAACTGGGATCGGAGGTGCGATCGCTACCGCATTTTTTGACTTTTTTTACCGAGCGCGTGCCAGGTAGCGGAAACGCTATTGAGGTGGGTTTGCAGAGCGCGATCCGCTTTATCGGGATCTCGCTGGCGAATAGCATCAACAATCACAATATGCTGTTGATAACTCACGTTATTATGTTCATGCAGCTCACGATCGGGAACGCTTGGGCGAGCGGCGATTAGCCAGTCCAGCAGAGCAACATGAATAGCCATAAAGATCGGATTGCCGGGAATTTCAGCCAGCACCCGGTGAAACTCGACATCCGAACGAATAAACAGCGCGTTGTCATCCAGCGACTGGCTATTAATTTCCAGCGCTTTCGTTAACAACGCGATCTGCTCGTCGGTGGCATGTTCCGCCGCATAGCGCACCAGGCTGGATTCAAAGAAAAGCCGTAGCTGTTCAAAGTGAGCGATGCCGCCAGGATGAGTAAGAAAATCTTTCGCCATACCCGACAGTTCGCTGATGATGGTATCAGCAGAGGGGCGCGAGACGCGGGCGCGTTCGCCGTTATTGATTTGCACCAGACCTTTACGCTTCAGCGCAGCTAACGCTTCACGCACGGAGGGACGTCCCACATTGAAGAAGGCCATTAATTCACGTTCAGACGGTAGCTGTTCTCCCTCGCCAAACTCATGACGGCGGATCATCTGCTCCAGCTCCTCCTCAACCATTTCAGACAGTTTTTTACGCGCCAGCGGACGGCGGCGCAAACTACGCCCGAGGGATGTCGGAGAATCTTCTGCTTGCGAATCAAATGCGTTCATAACGTCCATTCATGAGTGGTCGGTGGCAAATAATAGCAAACTTATCGTAACACAGCTTCAAAAGCAGGGTGAACCCGCGAGGAGACCAAACAAAACAGGCCCTTCAGGGCCTGTTGATTATTTTACTACGCGCAGCGCCGGACGTCCGCCACGCGGCGGAGGCGGCTCGTCATCAGGACTACTGTCGTCATCGTGGTCGGGCTTATCGCCATCAATGACGGACATCACGGTCTCGCTTTCCGCGCCTGCGGTATTGTCATCATCATTTAAGCTGACAACGTCTTCATCATAGGCGGCTTCAGGCTCAAACATGGTGCCTGCGCCGTTTTCACGGGCGTAAATCGCCAGCACCGCAGCCAAAGGCACAGAAACCTGACGGGGAACGCCGCCGAAGCGCGCATTAAAACGCACTTCATCATTAGACAGCTCCAGATTACCTACCGCCCGCGGCGCAATATTAAGGACGATTTGCCCATCGCGCGCATATTCCATAGGGACATGCACGCCAGGCAACATCACATCCACCACCAGATGCGGGGTCAACTGGTTATCCAGCAACCACTCGTAGAAAGCACGCAACAGATAAGGACGACGCGGCGTCAACTGTGACAAATCCATACAGGTTAACCCCGACCGAGGCGCATTTCACGTTCAGCTTCGGTTAAAGAAGCCAGGAAAGAATCACGTTCAAAGACGCGGGTCATATAGCCTTTCAGCTCTTTCGCCCCTGCACCGCTGAATTCAATACCCAACTGCGGTAAACGCCACAGAAGAGGCGCCAGGTAGCAATCAACCAGGCTGAATTCGTCGCTCAGGAAATACGGTTTCTGACCAAATACCGGCGCAATCGCCAGCAGCTCTTCACGCAGTTGTTTACGCGCAGAGTCGGCCTCGGAAGCAGACCCGTTTACGATGACGTTCATCAGCGTATACCAGTCTTTTTCAATACGGTGCATGTACAGACGGCTTTCACCGCGCGCGACCGGATAAACCGGCATCAGCGGCGGATGAGGGAAACGCTCATCCAGATATTCCATAATGATGCGAGATTCCCACAGGGTCAGCTCACGATCCACCAGTGTCGGAACGCTTTGATTCGGGTTGAGGTCAATCAGATCCTGAGGTGGATTGTCCTTTTCCACATGTTCGATCTCAAAACTAACACCCTTTTCAGCCAGCACAATGCGGACCTGATGGCTATAGATGTCAGTAGGACCAGAAAACAGCGTCATTACCGAACGTTTGTTGGCAGCGACAGCCATGAAAACCTCCAGGTATATTCAGAATTTTTACTGCTACCAGCCACAATGTGACCAGCCAGATGTTATGTCACCCAGGGCGAAAAAAGCCATCATTGCTCAGAAACGAGACAAAAAATGAACATTCCCCGCTATTTGGGCAGAAAATTGGATGATAGTTTACCAGATTTTGTGACCTTTGTGGTGAGTCGATTCTGGAATTGGGGAAAAAGAGATATTCCTGGTCTGAAATGCTCGCCCCACCTGAGATATTGTCTTTCGCCTGTTATGCCTGTACTACCGGTGCGCCCCAGCCATCAAAACTGCCGCCATGTTTTTCAGCCAGATCGGTAAGCTGGCAAGTGATTTCTGTCATATGCCATTGTTGCGGAGCATCGGTGCTGATAAAAGACGCCATAAACCCCTGTTGCGGGTCATTCATTCGAATACTGACCAGCGTTATGCCATACGGTAATGCAGCAATATCTTGCGCCAGGTCGCGCGCTGCGACCTCTGTAGGCAATGTCGCATAATAATCAATAGCGCGCGGAAGCGTCAGATCATCACCTTGTTCCTGTAATCCCCGGCACACACGGGAATCGTGTATCCAGTTCCAGTCGTATCGGGTTGGATACAAGAACTGGCGGTAAAAGTTTCCTTTATCATTGTGACTCTCTCTATAACTAAAAGAGATTTCCGGGCCACCAGCGAGCAATTTATCCAGCGTCTTTTCCCAGTTAAGATCCTCTTCCGACATGAACACAAAATCGCGCCAGCCTTGTTGGGTAACCACACCCACCAGCCAGATCGGAAACGTCTTCCCCTTTTCATCAAGCCAGTCCTCTATACGATTTAAACTCTGTGTTTCATCGGGCTGCGGTAAACCATTTTCATAACAGTTGGTGTAATGAACACGTAAGAACCCGGTATGGATAAGGCGATCAAATTTTTCATCCTGAATGGCGCCGATATCCACACGTATACCCGTAACATGGTCATCCACCGTTGTTATAAAGAATTCCCATTTATTCGACAGCATTAACGACTCTTTCTTAGTAAACAATGAGTTAAAAAATCCCACTGTGACTTCCTTTTCTCTGAGCGTGCATGAAAAATGAATAAGATGAGAATAATGCTAAAGATAGGGAGGAAAAGAGACTGGATTCGGACTTTAGCCATAAAAAAACCCGCCGAAGCGGGTTTTTCGCTAACAGTTGTCTGCCGAAGCAGAAACCCATTAACGTTTGGAGAACTGCGGACGACGACGTGCTTTACGCAGGCCGACTTTCTTACGTTCAACCTGACGAGCGTCACGAGTAACGAAGCCAGCTTTACGCAGTTCGCCACGCAGGGACTCGTCGTACTCCATCAGAGCGCGGGTGATACCGTGACGGATCGCACCAGCCTGACCAGAGATACCACCACCTTTAACAGTGATGTACAGATCCAGTTTCTCAACCATGTCGACCAGTTCCAGCGGCTGACGAACTACCATGCGGGCAGTTTCACGACCGAAGTACTGTTCCAGAGAACGTTGGTTGATAACGATTTTACCGTTGCCCGGTTTGATGAACACGCGAGCTGCGGAACTTTTGCGGCGACCAGTGCCGTAGTATTGATTTTCAGCCATTGCCTATAATCCCGATTAGATGTCAAGAACTTGCGGTTGCTGTGCCGCGTGGTTGTGCTCGTTGCCCGCGTAAACTTTCAGTTTACGGAACATAGCACGACCCAGCGGGCCTTTTGGCAGCATGCCTTTAACCGCGATTTCAATCACACGCTCAGGACGGCGGGCAATCATCTCTTCAAAGGTCGCTTGTTTGATACCACCGATGTGGCCGGTGTGGTGATAGTACACTTTGTCAGTACGCTTGTTGCCGGTTACAGCAACTTTGTCAGCGTTCAGAACGATGATGTAATCACCGGTATCTACGTGCGGAGTGTATTCCGCTTTGTGCTTACCGCGCAGGCGACGAGCCAGTTCAGTAGCCAGACGGCCCAGAGTTTTACCGGTCGCGTCAACAACATACCAGTCGCGTTTTACGGTTTCTGGTTTAGCTGTAAAAGTTTTCATTAAAAGCTTACCCAAATAAATAAGTTACACGTTGGTGAACACCCAAACGTTTTAAATAGTTGAGGTTCACACGACAAAGTCCGGTAAACCTACCCCCTCGGATATGTTTGGCCGGCACAGAGAAAGTTTGGGAAAAAACTCTCTTGTAACGTGGGGTCGCAGGATTATAGAGAAGTCCAGGTCAAAGATCGACCCCTTTTTGCGATTTGCCGCGGGTTTTGTTCAGGCCTGGTTCACCCTCGGTCGGGGAGGTTGCACAGATATAATACCGCACAATGCCGGGGCGCTGCGCTTGTCCGGCTTACGGCATATGCTCCCGCTTGAGGTACTCCGCACTCTGCATCTCTTGCAGGCGTGACAGACAGCGCTGAAATTCAAACTTGAGCCGCTCCCCCTGATAAATTTCATATAACGGCGCGGCGGCGCTGACCACCAGCTTAACGTGGCGCTCGTAAAACTCATCCACCAGTGCAATAAAGCGGCGCGCTTCGTTCTCCATCAGCGGCGTCATGACCGGCACGTCAAACAGCAGAACCGTGTGAAATAACCTTGAGAGCGCAATGTAATCATGCTGGCTGCGGGCCTCGACGCACAGCGTAGCGAAAGAGACCGCTAACGTTTGGTTTTCAACGCCCAGGGTGGATAAAGGGCGATGATTGATTTCCAGCGTCGGAGCGTGCTCGCGCGCGGCCCCCGCTAACGCCAGCCACAGTTTATCCATTTGCCGCCGGGTTTCATCATTAAGCGGCGTTAGCCATAAATGGGCCTGCGTCAGCGTCCGCAGTCGGTAATCGACGCCTGCGTCCACATTCATAATGTCGCAGTGCTGTTTAATGGCATCGATAGCCGGCAGGAAGCGGGCGCGTTGCAAACCGTTGCGGTAGAGTTCATCCGGCGGAATATTGGAGGTCGCGACCAGCGTAATGCCGCGTGCAAACAGCGCTTTCATTAAACCGCCCAGCAGCATGGCGTCGCTAATATCGGTGACGAAAAACTCATCGAAACACAGTACGTCCGTCTCGGTTTTAAACCGATCGGCAATAATGTCTAACGGATCGATCTGTCCCTGTAACGCGGTAAGCTCTTCATGCACGCGCAGCATAAACCGATGAAAATGCAGGCGTAGTTTTCGCTTGCCCGGCAGGCTGTGGTAGAAGAGATCCATGAGCCAGGTTTTGCCGCGCCCCACGCCCCCCCACATATACAGCCCGCGAACCGGTATTTGCGCGTCCGGTTCGTTTTTGCCTAATAATTTCCCCAGTCGCGCTATCAGACCGCCGGGTGGCGTAGCCGACGATTTTTTCGCGGTGAGCGCTTGATAAAGGGTTTCCAGACGGTCGACCGCCTCTTTCTGTACGTCGTCAGGCTGATGGGTGCCTTCGTTGAGTGCCTGGAGATAACGCGATGTAGGGGAAAGGCTTTGCATAATGTTATTGTTATTCCTTGAAAATCGATGTGCCGTCGTTCACGGCTGACGAAAAAAAGGCCGTTCTACACTACGCGATATGCTGTCGGGATTCCACTTCTACGAAATTAGCGGTTATAGTGGCATAATCAGGCGCGGGCATGGAGCCTGGAGCCAACACCCTACGGAAACATAAGACAACGGGAGATGTTCATGACCTGGGAATATGCGCTAATTGGATTAGTCGTCGGTATCATCATTGGTGCCGTGGCCATGCGTTTTGGTAATCGTAAGTTACGTCAACAGCAGGCATTGCAGTACGAACTGGAAAAAAACAAAGCTGAGCTGGAAGAGTACCGTGAAGAGCTGGTTAGCCACTTTGCCCGCAGCGCGGAACTGCTGGATACCATGGCGCATGATTACCGCCAGCTGTATCAGCATATGGCGAAAAGCTCCAGCAGCCTGCTGCCGGAAATGTCTGCGGAGTCGAATCCGTTCCGTAACCGTCTGGCGGAGTCTGAGGCGAGCAACGATCAGGCGCCAGTACAAATGCCACGTGATTATTCTGAAGGCGCGTCTGGCCTGTTACGTAGCGGCGCAAAGCGCGATTAATCGCACGCCGTTAAGAAATTTATCGGGCGCATCGCTTGCGCCCTCTCTCTATCTTTCCTGTCCCAGCTATTATCATTGTTACCAGGCTGAAAATTCAATAACATCAATCTGTTTTGAATTGTCTATCCGTTCATTCAAGGTACGAGAGCAGCATCCATGAAAAAACACACCCAGCTGTTAAGTGCATTAGCGTTAAGTGTCGGGTTAACTCTTTCGGCGCCGTTTCCAGCCCTTGCATCGATACCAGGCCAGGTGCCAGGCCAGGCGGCGCTGCCAAGCCTTGCCCCTATGCTGGAGAAAGTGCTGCCTGCTGTCGTCAGCGTAAAAGTCGAGGGAACCGCCGCCCAGAGCCAAAAAGTGCCGGAGGAGTTTAAAAAATTCTTTGGCGAGGATCTGCCAGACCAGCCGTCCCAGCCGTTTGAAGGACTCGGTTCGGGGGTGATTATCGATGCCGCAAAAGGCTATGTATTAACCAATAATCATGTGATTAATCAGGCACAGAAGATCAGCATTCAACTGAATGACGGACGCGAATTCGACGCGAAGCTGATCGGCGGCGACGACCAGAGCGATATCGCCCTGTTACAAATTCAGAATCCCAGCCAGTTAACGCAAATTGCCATCGCCGATTCCGACAAACTCCGCGTCGGCGATTTCGCCGTGGCGGTCGGTAATCCGTTTGGCCTTGGGCAAACCGCCACCTCCGGAATTATTTCAGCGCTGGGACGCAGCGGGCTTAATCTGGAAGGGCTTGAGAACTTTATTCAAACCGATGCCTCTATTAACCGCGGCAACTCCGGCGGCGCGCTGCTTAACCTGAACGGCGAGCTGATCGGGATTAATACCGCAATCCTCGCGCCAGGGGGCGGGAGCATCGGCATTGGCTTTGCTATTCCTTCCAATATGGCGCAGACGCTGGCGCAGCAGTTAATTCAGTTCGGCGAAATCAAACGCGGATTGCTGGGAATTAAAGGCACTGAAATGACCGCTGATATCGCTAAGGCATTCAAACTGAACGTTCAGCGTGGCGCTTTTGTCAGCGAGGTTTTACCCAATTCAGGTTCGGCGAAGGCCGGAGTGAAATCCGGAGACGTGATTATCAGTCTTAACGGTAAGCCGCTGAATAGCTTTGCCGAACTGCGTTCGCGTATCGCCACCACCGAACCGGGCACGAAAGTGAAGCTGGGCCTGCTGCGCGATGGTAAGCCGCTGGAGGTGGAAGTCACGCTGGATTCTAATACCTCCTCTTCCGCCAGCGCCGAAATGATCGCCCCGGCGTTGCAAGGCGCGACGTTGAGCGACGGCCAACTGAAAGGCGGGGCGAAAGGCGTTAAGATTGATAGCGTCGAAAAAAGCAGTCCTGCCGCGCAGGCCGGTTTGCAAAAAGATGATGTTATCATCGGCGTTAACCGCGATCGCATCAGTTCTATCGCCGAAATGCGCAAAGTGATGGCGGCAAAACCGTCCATCATTGCTCTTCAGGTAGTACGCGGCAACGAGAACATTTATCTATTGCTGCGCTAATCCTGTCTTAAACCGGGCATCAGCCTGCGATGTGATGTCCGGTTAACTCATGGTATGCTGCTGCCGTTCCCTTTTTTAACGACGCCTCCATCATGTTTGTGAAGCTATTACGTTCGGTCGCAATAGGTTTAATTGTCGGCGCTATTCTGTTGGCCGTCATGCCTTCTTTGCGCAAAATTAATCCTATCGCCGTCCCGCAATTCGACAGTACCGATGAGACGCCAGCCAGTTATAATTTTGCGGTTCGCCGCGCCGCGCCTGCCGTCGTCAATGTCTATAACCGCAGTATGAACAGTACCGCGCATAATCAACTGGAGATCCGCACGCTGGGTTCCGGCGTGATCATGGATCAACGCGGTTATATTATTACCAACAAGCACGTGATTAACGATGCCGATCAGATTATCGTCGCGCTACAGGATGGCCGCGTCTTTGAAGCGCTACTGGTTGGCTCCGATTCGCTTACCGATCTGGCGGTGCTGAAGATCAACGCCACTGGCGGGCTGCCTACCATCCCGATTAATACAAAGCGTACACCGCATATTGGCGACGTCGTACTGGCTATCGGCAACCCATATAATCTGGGACAGACCATCACCCAGGGGATCATCAGCGCAACGGGTCGTATCGGCCTGAACCCGACGGGGCGACAGAATTTTCTCCAGACCGACGCCTCGATTAACCACGGTAATTCCGGCGGCGCGCTGGTCAACTCGTTAGGCGAACTGATGGGGATCAACACCCTCTCTTTTGATAAGAGTAACGATGGCGAAACGCCGGAAGGCATCGGTTTTGCGATTCCCTTCCAGCTAGCCACGAAAATTATGGATAAGCTTATCCGCGACGGTCGCGTGATTCGCGGCTATATCGGTATTGGCGGACGAGAAATCGCGCCGCTGCACGCGCAGCAGGGTAGCGGCATGGACCCGATTCAGGGCATTGTCGTTAATGAAGTGACGCCAAACGGCCCCGCCGCGCTTGCCGGTATTCAGGTTAATGATTTGATTATTTCGGTCAATAATAAACCCGCCGTGTCCGCGCTGGAGACGATGGATCAGGTGGCGGAAATCCGCCCAGGCTCCGTCATTCCGGTCGTGGTGATGCGGGATGATAAGCAGCTCACGTTCCAGGTGACGGTGCAGGAATACCCGGCGTCGAACTAAAACGACGCGGCTTTTGCCCGCGTCGTTCGACGGCTAGTCAATAAAGACTGGCCCTGCCGGAAAATGTGCCAGGAAACTCGTGAAGATCAGCAGAGCGGGGAGACTTTTCTCCCCGACGGCTTCTTCACGCAGCGCCTTATCCAGTGCAAGCAGGCTATGCTCCCCCCCTTCCCCCAAAATGCCGCCCATCCAGAGCAGTCGTTGCGCCTGTTGACGCGCATACTGCGATGCGCTTTTCCAGGCGACCAGATGCAGCAACGTTTGTAACAGCAGGATCCGAGACGCGTGACCATCGCGTTGTAATCGCCTGAATACGGGTAATGCAATACTACGTACCGTCGAGAAACCGCTCGCCGCTTCCTCTTCAATCGGCGATAAACCAACAGCCGCCTGTTTGACGAAATCGCATAACTGATTGTGTGTTAATGGCCGCTCGCCTGCGCTCATATACCCTGCGGCAAAACAGAGTAACCCGATACCCTGAGCCCAATCGGTTGATGGCAGAATCCCCTGCGGAACATTCGGTGCCGACGTCTGTGCGGCACAAAGCCCCTCGTCGTAACACTGTGCAAAACGTTGCTCATATATTGCTGAGTTGACGCCGGACCACGGCAGCAAATGCAGCGCTGGCTCAAGCTCAGTTATCTGATTCACCGTCTCAACAACATAATGCAAGATGGTTTCTCTGGATGGCATGGATGTACCTTGCCGAAACGCAACCATTTCACTCATTACTGTGTCCTCATTTTGCGGGAGCAGAATCACTGCTCCCGATTAGATTGGATTACATCGCCAGCACGTATTTCAGCATCACGCCCGCGGCAATCGCCGAACCAATAACACCCGCCACGTTCGGCCCCATCGCGTGCATCAGCAGGAAGTTCTGTGCGTCTGATTCCAGGCCCACCTTGTTCGACACCCTGGCTGCCATTGGCACCGCCGACACCCCCGCCGAACCTATCAGCGGGTTGATTTTGTTCTTACTGCACAGGTTCAGCAGCTTCGCCATCAGCACCCCGGCCGCCGTCCCAATTCCGAACGCAATCACCCCCAGCAGCAGAATGCCCAGCGTCTGCGGCTGCAGGAACTTATCCGCCACCAGCTTCGCGCCCACCGACAGCCCGAGGAAGATGGTGACGATATTAATCAGCCCGTTCTGTACCGTGTCGCTCAGACGCTCCACCACCCCGCTCTCGCGCATCAGGTTGCCGAAGCAGAACATCCCCAGCAGCGGGGCCGCGTCCGGCAGCAGCAGCGCCACCAGCAGCAACAGCACCGCCGGGAAGAGGATTTTTTCCCGCTTACTCACCGTGCGCAGCTGCACCATGCGGATTTTCCGCTCCTTCTCCGTGGTCAGCGCCTTCATAATCGGCGGCTGGATTAACGGCACCAGCGCCATATACGAGTACGCCGCCACCGCGATGGCTCCCAGCAGCTCCGGCGCCAGCTTGCCCGACAGGTAAATGGCCGTCGGGCCGTCCGCGCCGCCGATAATGCCGATGGCCGCCGCCTGCGGCAGGGTAAAGCTGATAAGGCCGAAGTAGTTCAGCGTCAGCGCCCCCAGCACCGTGGCGAAGATACCGAACTGCGCCGCCGCGCCGAGCAGCAGGGTGCGCGGGTTGGCCAGCAGCGGGCCGAAGTCGGTCATCGCGCCGACGCCCATGAAGATGACCAGCGGCGCGACACCGGAGCCAATCGCCACTTTGTAGAACAACGCCAGCACCCCCGGCGTGTAGCCCATGTCCACCGCCAGGTTCTCCATCTGGCTCTGCACCGACGGCAGGGCCAGGGCTAACGCCTCCTTGATGGCGTGCACGTCCGGCGCGCAGTTGAGCTTCGCGGCAATCACCGCCAGTTGCCCGGCGTCGTGGTGCGCCAGCAGGCTTTCCAGCGCGGTCAGCGCCATGCCCGCTTCCGGGATGTTGGAGAGCAGGCCGCCGAAGCCAATCGGCAGCAACAGCAACGGCTCGAATTTCTTCGCAATCGCCAGCCACAGCAGCAGCAGGCTCACCAGCAGCATGATGGCCTGGCCTGCGCCAAGGTGCATCAGCCCCATGCCCTGAAGCAGGGCGTTCAGACTTTCCATTTCAGTTCTCCGTTACGCCAGCGTCATCAGGGTGTCGCCCACGGAGACCGCGTCCCCGGACTTCACCGCGATACCGCGTACCGTCCCGGCCTGCGCGGCGCGGATTTCGGTTTCCATCTTCATGGCTTCCAGAATCAGCAGCACGTCGCCTTCCGCCACCGTCTGGCCCTCGGTGGCAATCACCTTCCAGATGTTGCCCGCCAGCGGCGCGGTGACCGGGGTGCCGGCGCCTGCCGGGGCGGCAGCCTGAACCGGTGCGGAAGACGGGGTGGCAGCAGTGAGCTGGCTGATATCGCCGCCGTCGCTGACTTTGACCACAAAGGCTTTGCCCTCCACTTCGACGGTGTAGATACCGGAGGCGGCAGGCTTCTCTGCTTTTGCCACCGGCTGCGCGGCTTCCGCCTGCGGTACTGGCTCAAACGCCGCCGGGTTGTGGCGGTTCTCAAGGAACTTGAGGCCGATTTGCGGGAACAGCGCCACGGTGAGTACGTCGTCGATGGCGTTTTCCGCAAGGGTAATTCCCTTCTCCTGCGCCTGGCGCTTCACGTCGGCTTCCAGTTCAGCCAGTTCCGGTTTCAGCAGGTCCGCCGGGCGGCAGGTCACCGGAGCGCCCCCTTCCAGCACGCGGGCCTGTAACGCGGCGTTAACCGGCACCGGGGTGTGGCCGTATTCGCCTTTCAGAATGCCGGCGGTTTCTTTGGCGATGGTTTTGTAGCGCTCGCCGGTCAGGACGTTGAGCACCGCCTGGGTGCCGACAATCTGTGAAGTCGGAGTGACCAGCGGAATAAAGCCGAGGTCCTCGCGCACGCGGGGGATTTCCGCCAGCACCTGGTCGAGTTTGTCCGCCGCGTTCTGCTGCTTCATCTGGCCTTCCAGGTTGGTGAGCATTCCGCCCGGCACCTGAGCCACGAGGATGCGGCTGTCGTAGCCCTTCAACTGGCCTTCAAAGGCGTGATACTTTTTGCGCACCTCGCGGAAGTACGCGGCGATATTTTCCAGCTTCAGGATATCCAGCCCGGTGTCGTGCTCAGTACCTGCCAACGTCGCCACCAGCGCTTCGGTGGCCGGGTGGCCGTAGGTGGCGCTCATGGAGGAAATCGCCGTGTCCACGCCGTCGACGCCCGCCTCGATGGCCTTCAGCAGGGCCATCTCCGCCATCCCGGTGGTGGCGTGACAGTGCAGGTGCAGGCGCACCTCAAAACGTTTTTTGATTTCGCTGACCAGCTCAAAAGCGGCCATCGGGGTGAGGATGCCGGACATATCCTTGATGGCAATCGAGTCAACGCCGGTTTCCAGCAGTTGCTCCGTTAAATCCAGCCAGGTCTGCAGCGTATGCGCCGGGCTGGTGGTATAGCTCAGCGTGCCCTGGGCGTGCGCGCCGTGGCTGCGCACCGCCTGCAGGGCGGCTTTCATATTGCGCGGGTCGTTCATGGCGTCGAAGACGCGGAACACGTCCATGCCGTTTTTCACCGCGCGTTCGACGAAGCGTTCCACCACGTCATCGGCGTAGTGGCGGTAGCCGAGCAGGTTCTGGCCACGCAGCAGCATCTGCAGCGGTGTTTTGGGCATGGCTTTTTTGAGTTCGCGCAGGCGCAGCCACGGGTCTTCGCCGAGAAAGCGGATACAGGCGTCAAAGGTGGCGCCGCCCCAGCATTCGAGGGAACCGTAGCCCACGTCGTCGAGCTGAGCGGCAATCGGCAGCATATCGTCAAGGCGCAGGCGGGTGGCGAAAAGGGACTGGTGGGCGTCGCGCAGGACGACATCGGTAATGGCAATAGTCATGGATCCCTCCGTGAAATTAAACGTGGTGGCGGTGATGGTGAATGGCGGCGGCAATCACCGGCTTTAAGCGGGTGAAGTCGTCCACGACGGGAACGGCGCGCGGTGCGGGCGCGGCGACGGGTTCCGGGAAGAAGCGAGTAATCACGGCGGACATGCCGCGGATGGCGAAAATCAGCAGGAACAGAAACGCCAACACGAACCCCATGCCGAGGAACATCAGGGTGAAGCCTTCACCTAATAGCAGAGCTGCATTAGTCATAAAATAGCCTTCAGGCAGGAGGCACGATAATGGGGCTATTTATGACGATGAAATAATAAGGGTGGATTTCCCTGAGCCGCCCCCGGCCAGAGCCCTTGGTTATTATTATCGTCATAACGTATTACCACCATTATCGTGCAATTTACGTAATCAGGTTTATTTAATGAAACTTACGTTCTGGCATATTTCATCAGCGACGATCTCTTTACGCTGATTAAAAATAATTTTGTTCTGTTCAAACAGATTATTTCCATGGGTATCAATAGAAACAATCAGCGGGCCAAACTCTTTAACCCGGCAGACCCACAGCGTTTCCGGCATCCCCAGATCGCGCCATTGGGCATCTTCAATTTCTTCCACGCACACGGCGGCTACAACCGCACAACCGGCAGGGAATACGCAGTGCAGCGCTTTGTGTTCAGCACAGCCCTCTTCGGTACCTTTACCCATACCGCCTTTACCCACAATTAATTTCACGCCGGTCTGCGCAATAAATTCTTTTTCGAATTTTTCCATACGCATGCTGGTGGTTGGTCCCACGGAGACCATTTCAAACTTATCGTCTTCGCCTTTAATTGGGCGGACAATTGGGCCAGCGTGTAAAATAGCGCCGCCGCGAACATCTACCGGAAGTTCGCGACCACCTTCAATTAAACGGCGATGTGCTACGTCACGGCAGGTAACAATATGACCGTTGAGATAAATAATATCGCCAGCCTTAATATCCGCTAAATCTTCATCTTTAATTGGCGTAGTCAGGATTTTTTTAGTCATCAGAAATTCACTCCGCTGTGAGACGTAATGGTGTAATTCAAATCTTTATCGAAAACGATATGCCCTTTACGGTGCGACCAGCAGCCGACGTTTACCGCCACGCCGATGGTAGAAGGATGACGCGCGGTGTTTTCAATGTTCACGCCCATAACGGAGGTATTACCGGACATCCCCTGCGGCCCCAGGCCAATTTTGTTAATGCCGTCTTCCAGCATTTTTTCCAGCGAGGCTGCACGCTCATTCTCGTTATGCGAACCGATCGGACGCATCAGCGCTTTTTTCGATAGCAGTGCCGCCGTTTCAACAGAGGTCGCTACGCCCACGCCAACCAACAGCGGCGGACACGCGTTGAGGCCGTAGCTGGTCATCACATCCAGTACAAAGCGGGTCACACCTTCATAGCCTGCACCCGGCATCAGCACCATCGCTTTCCCCGGCAGAGAACAACCGCCGCCCGCCATATAGGTATAAATGCTGCACTGATCGGAATTGGGAACGATCTCCCAGAAGACCGTCGGCGTACCTTTACCAACGTTTTTACCGGTGTTGTATTCATCAAAAGTTTCTACGCTGTTGTGGCGCAGCGGAGAATCTACAGTTGCTTTGATCACCGCCTCACGCAACAACGCTTCCAGCTCGCCAATCAGCGGAAAGTTCGTCCCGCACTCCACCAGAAACTGAATGACACCGGTGTCCTGGCAGGAAGGTCGATCCAGCTCTTTCGCCAGACGCTGGTTCTCAATCATGGTAGTAAAGATGACGTCGGCCAGTTTACTGGTCTCTTTCTTATGCAAATCTTCCAGTTTTGCAGTGACATCATCAGGCAAAACTTTGCCGGTATATCCCACAAACTTGGCCATAACGTCGGTCATATGGGATATCTGTTCACTTTTGCTCATAAATGCTCCTTAGTCAGAACAGCTTCCGTTAATTACGGATGAAAAGGGAAAAGGATTGGCAGCAGGATCAAGCTGACAATGGTTGAAACGATAATCAGGGGGATACCGGCCTTAGCGTAGTCGACAAATTTATAGCCACCCGCGGAGAGCACCATCATGTTGGCAGGCATACCGATAGGGGTTGCGTAGGCGCAGGAACCGCCAATGACCGTCGCCATCAGAACCGCACGCGGGTCGGCCCCCATGCCTGCGGCAATGGACAAACTCACCGGCACCAATAGCGCTGTCGTTGCGGTATTGGACATAAAGTTGGTCATCACAACGGATAAGGCGAAAACGGCGATCAGCAACATGAACGGTGAGGAGTTTTGCCCCAGCATGCCGATTACATAGTCCGCAACCAGCTTGCCTGCCCCGGTCATTTCCAGCGCTTTTGCCAGCGCCAGGGTGCCGCCAAAGATAAAAATAGTCTGTGAATCAATGGCTTTATAGGCCTGTTTTTCCGTGAGTACGCCGCTTACGACCAGCACAAGAGCGCCAATACAACCGGTCACGGCCAGGCTGACACCGATCTTCTTCTCAAAGATCATGCCGAGGATCGTTGCGATCAACACCACGAGTGAGAGCCGTTGTTTCCACTGTGGAACATGGCTGTAGTCACGTTGCTCCCCGACGCTCCCCACCTCACCGCCGGTCGCATTATTCGGCAGAAAGCGATAGCCAATAGTCAGGAAGTAGAGAATGCCGCAGATGAGCATCGGGAGACCGATTTTTGCGTATTCAAAAAAGCCAAAGCCGCCGCCAATATTCTGTAGCGCAGACTGCGCGATAAGATTTCCCGGCGCGCCAATTAACGACAGGTTACCGCCAAGCGCTGCCGCAAAAACCAGCGGCATCAGTAGACGAGAACGCGAGAAGCCCGATTTTGCCGCCACGCCGATCACCACCGGAATCAAAACCGCAGCGGTACCGGTGTTAGAGAGGACGCCAGACATCAAACCCACCACCACCATAATGGTGAAGATCAGCTGTTTTTCTGTTTTCGCGAAGCGCGTGATGACGCCTCCCACTTTGTTCGCCATACCGGTCTCGAACAACGCACCGCCCACGATGAACATCGCGACAAAGAGGATGACGTTAGTGTCGATAAACCCAGCAAAGGCCTGTTTGATATTCAGAACGCCGGTGATAACTAAGGCCACGCAGACAATCATGGAAGTGACGGCCAGCGGCACTTTTTCCCATACAAACATGACGATAGCGAACACCAATAAACATAGGGTAAGGGTAATGGGTTCCATAGTTATAATTATCCAATCAATGATATATGATATTGTATCCAATGTTGACGGGAAGAAATTATTCCCATACAAAAACTAAGTCAAATCGTTTCTCAGGAAAGATGCAGGAGTGAGATCTACATCAAGATCGTAGTTGGATCGTTACTGGACGTGATTAATAGAATTGAAGAATTGGTTGAAGCGCCTGCGATGCTCACGCAGGCGAAAAGATCAGGCAGAAGGGTCACCAACATAGCGGGTCAGCATATTCTCCATCGAGCGAATAATGTGTTCGCGCATACGCTGGCGTGCCAATGTTTCGTCATGAAGTTCAAGAGCTTGCAGAATACTTTTATGTTCCTGAATGGAAATCACGGCATACTCTTCTTCGGTGACCTTATGGCCCATCGACAGGCCGTTCCACATATTACAGAGCAACATTTTCATTTTTTCGTTGCCAGCAACATTCCATATTTCCATATGAAATGCCTGATTCAGGTCGGAGTATTCCGCCGAGTTATTTTCCGCGAGAGCCTTTTCAGCGGCATAATGCACCTGGGCTATCCGCGAGATATCGGTGCCAGGACGAGAAGCTTTAGCCACCGCCTCACTTTCTAACAGCGCGCGAATTTCATAGTGTTCACGGATCGTTTGTTCATTGATGCCCAACACCACCGCCCCTTTATTAGGGCGCACTTTTATCAGCCCATCCGCCGCCAGAATCTGAAACGCCTCGCGCACTGGCATACTGGACACGCCGACCATTCCGGCAATGCCTTCTAACGTAATCTCCTGCCCTTCCACTAACTCCCTCGAAAGAATCGCTTTACGCAGCACCGCCGCGACCTGTTCTTTCGCTGAAAGAAGCTTAATCTTCCCTAACTTAGGCTTCTGCACTTTCCCAATCCTTCATATGTTGACGCATTATTTCTGCTAAAGAGAGGAAATAACGCTGCATAACTTGCCCAATCTCATCACGCCGCCCCTGGCGTATGACGTCAGCCAGTTCAGCGAAAAGCTGCGCCGACTCCTGATTATCTTTTTTCAGATGCAAAATAACATAAGAGACATAACCGTCCAGGAACTGCTGATACACCTTTTCCAGATAGCGGCTATTCACATAAGAAATCAGCATCGCATGACACTCCAGCTCGCAGGATTTGTCTTCTGCGACAGCCAGCGCTTGCGCACGTATCAGGAGGGCATCGCCTACTTCGCTGGGTATCAGCGAAAACATTTCGGCGGCCATCGCGGCAATCACGCGAAAAATATGACTCACGCGATCGGCCTCAAGATGCGCGACCTGCATGTGCCTGTTGGGCAGTCGGATTAAAAAACCTTCCTGTTCGAGTGACTGTAGCGCTTCTCGAACCGGCATTCGTGAAAGACCGAGCTGCTCCGCAATACTTTCCTGCGCGAGTTCTTCTCCCGCTTTTATATTGCCGGAAAGAATTTCATAGCGAAGCATTTGCGTAATGTGATCGCGGGTTTGCGTTCTTTGGATCTTTTTCACGACGTTCTCGTTAATAACCGATAAGACGTGAGGAGTTTAGCAGATTTAGTGCTTGATTTCGTGGCTTGTTTACAGTCAAAGAAGCCGGAGCAAAAGCCCCGGCATCGGGCAGGAACAGCTTATTTATTAATAAAATCTTCACCCAGCTGAATATCTTTTTTCAGCGTATCCAGCATAGCGTCCAGCGAATGTTGCTCGAAAGCGCTCAGTGTGCCGATGGATTTGCGCTCTTCTACGCCGTTTTTACCCAGCAGCAGCGGCTGAGAGAAGAAACGGGCATACTGACCGTCGCCTTCCACATAGGCGCATTCCACCACGCCTTTTTCGCCCTGCAGAGCGCGAACCAAAGAAAGACCGAAACGCGCGGCAGCCTGACCCATAGAGAGGGTTGCCGATCCGCCGCCGGCTTTCGCCTCGACGACTTCAGTACCGGCGTTCTGAATGCGTTTAGTCAGCTCGGCCGCTTCTTGTTCGGTAAAACTTACGCCTGGAATCTGCGACAGCAGCGGCAGAATCGTCACGCCGGAGTGTCCGCCAATCACCGGAACTTCAACTTCCGTTGGCAGCTTACCTTTCAGCTCTGCGACAAAGGTATTAGAGCGGATGATATCCAGCGTGGTAACGCCAAACAGTTTGTTTTTGTCGTATACGCCTGCTTTTTTCAGCACTTCCGCCGCAATCGCAACGGTGGTGTTCACCGGGTTGGTGATAATGCCCACGCACGCTTTCGGGCAGGTTTTAGCGATCTGCTGCACCAGGTTTTTCACGATGCCGGCGTTAACGTTAAACAGGTCGGAACGGTCCATACCCGGCTTACGCGCCACACCCGCAGAAATCAGTACTACGTCAGCGCCTTCAAGCGCCGGGGTTGCGTCTTCACCGGAGAAACCTTTGATTTTTACAGCGGTGGGGATGTGGCTCAAATCAACGGCCACACCGGGAGTCACTGGAGCGATGTCGTACAGGGAGAGTTCTGAACCTGAAGGCAGTTGGTTTTTTAAAAGTAATGCCAGCGCCTGACCGATACCACCAGCAGCGCCGAGGACTGCGACTTTCATCCTAAACTCCTTATTATATGATTAACTAAGTGTCTATTGCTCCGCGGCGGCGACCTTAATTCACAAATTCAATGATTACAATCCTCACTCATCAAGAATGCGGAGTCGCGCAATTTTGGCTTTTATGCATTTAATTTGCGTAATCCGGATCGACTGCAACCAGAGAGCAACGTTCCTACAGGTGGTGACAATATACCCTACTATCCTCTCAAAACAACATCATTTTGATAACAATTAATTTACTTTTAATCTTATTTGCGAGGCGTGACACAGGCATGTTTCTTGATAACGAAATTTGATAAAATTCCGCTCTTTCATAACATTATTTCAGCCTTAAACAAGGCAGACTGTTTGCATAAAAATTCATCTGTATGCACAATAATGTTGTTTCTACCGCCATATTACGGGTGACTTATGCGAAGCTCGGCTAAACAAGAAGAACTAGTAAGAGCGTTTAAAGCGCTCCTCAAAGAAGAAAAATTCAGCTCACAGGGCGAAATCGTCCTCGCGTTGCAGGATCAGGGCTTTGAAAATATCAATCAGTCCAAGGTCTCGCGCATGTTGACTAAGTTCGGCGCAGTGCGTACACGTAACGCAAAAATGGAAATGGTGTACTGTCTTCCGGCTGAACTGGGCGTCCCAACAACATCCAGTCCGTTGAAAAATCTGGTGCTGGATATCGACTATAACGACGCTGTCGTGGTGATTCATACCAGCCCCGGCGCGGCACAACTCATCGCGCGCCTGCTGGATTCACTGGGGAAAGCGGAAGGTATTCTCGGCACGATTGCCGGCGACGATACTATCTTCACTACGCCTGCCAGCGGCTTTTCCGTAAGAGATCTGTACGAAGCCATTCTGGAACTTTTTGAACAAGAGCTCTAGTCCCACTTCCTCCGTCGTCGTACGGCGGAGGCATCTTTTTGCCCTCTCCCCTCGCCGCTTTCCTGTACGGCTATCATTTGGCAAATCATGCCCTTAAACATTCATCACATGAATGACAAATCAAAAAAACGCACAAAATGTCAAATTTTTTAACCAATTGATTTTCTTTTATTTTTCAAACAACAGCGGCGAAAAACAGCAATTTTAATTCCATAACGTTATAAAAAATAAAATTTTTGATATTTTTAAAAAGCAGAAACAATTAGCGTGGTATTAATTAATCGCGTGATTAGTGTATACTTAATTTTGTGATGAGGGTCACGAAACAAAGACCCCAGTAAAGGAATTCGACGAGGTAAAAATCATGAAAATCAAAACCACTGTTGCAACATTAAGTATTCTGTCCGTTCTCTCTTTTGGCGCTTTCGCCGCAGAACCTATCAGCGCAGAGCAAGCGCAAAACCGTGAAGCAATCGGATCGGTTTCAGTCAGCGCTATCGGCTCATCGC
This sequence comes from Salmonella sp. 741265116_PST, assembly GCF_046567715.1. Taxonomy (NCBI): domain Bacteria; kingdom Pseudomonadati; phylum Pseudomonadota; class Gammaproteobacteria; order Enterobacterales; family Enterobacteriaceae; genus Salmonella; species Salmonella sp. 741265116_PST. The sequence goes on from NZ_JBKFPH010000001.1 coordinate 240,090, forward strand.
CTATGGATATGAATGCCATGTTGAGCAAAAAAGCGGATGAACAAGGCGCTACGGCCTACCACATTACCGAAGCGCGTAGCGGCAGCAACTGGCACGCCACTGCCGAACTGTACAAATAAAATTCACCTGCCATCGCATATAACGTGTCGTTACTTCGCGGAGATATCGCATAAGAAAAGCCCATTAATCCGCGAGGTTGACCCTATAAAGGAATAAAAGACCATGAAAACGAAATACATTATCGCATCACTCGGCCTGGCCACTCTACTCTCTTTCGGCGCAAATGCCGCAGTACATCAGGTCAACGCGGAACAGGCGCAGAATCTGCAACCGATGGGCACCATTTCCGTCTCGCAGATTGGCAGTACGCCAATGGATATGCGCCATGAGATCGTCGCTAAAGCCGAAAAAGCAGGGGCTAATAGCTATCGCATCATTGAATTAAAAGAAGGTGATAACTGGCACGCCACCGCCGAGTTGTATCAGTAAACCCTCGTCGTCTAACCCGACGACTTGCCCCCGCCTGTCGGGGGCTTTTTTATGCTTTTTCAATGCCGGACATTAAACCGTAGCCGCCCCTCCAGCTCTTCTTCCGCTTCATCAAAGAGTAAAATCAGCGCCCCATATCGCCTGCGCAGTTTATCAGGCAGGTGAACGAACTCAATCTCTAGCGGTAGGGGTAAGATATCGCTCATTACCGCATCCCATAATGTATCAAGATCGCTTACTTTCTCACTGGCAAGACCAAACGTCTGCGTAAACTCGCGATAAAAATCGCTTTGGTTTTTAATATCATTAAAATCAAAAGTATAGACATTCATAGCCAGCCACCATCCCCGACAGACAATTGTCTGTTTTACTACTAAGCATCATTATGCAGAGGTTTCACTTCCAGAAACGCTTTTAGCCCCGGAGCACTCTTGCGCTGTTTTTGTATCTCAAATAAGTATAGTCATAAAAAAACCGACGCTTTTGGCATCGGTTCTTGTGGGTTAGCTATCGGTAAGCGCGTTCTGGTATTTATGTAACATGCCCGTCAGGCGTTTAACCGGTTCCGTCACCTGCGGCGGCGCCTCCCAGATACGTAATTTCTCCTGATAGATATCCAGCTCATCCAGCAACTGACCAAAGTAGCGTCGCCGTTTATCATCGCTTCCGGCGGAAATAACATGGTCTGCAGTACGACGAAGCTGGCGGTGGAACACTGACAGATCTTCATTAACCGGTATCGGCGCGTCGCGCAGACGTTGATGAGCAATGATCATCGTTAGCGCCAGGCGAAACTTCGGCAAATCGCCAGGGAATTTATTCATCAGCAAAAAGAGTTGCTGATATAACGCAGGCAGACGGTTTTCTTTACGACGTACCACGTTGGTCGTCATTGCCGAGACCGCAGCGGAAACAAACTGATTAAGCAGCACGCGACCGGTTCGATCTTTGGATTTATCACGCACCAGCAGGATGACGATAAACGCCAGCATACAGCCGACAATTTGCCCCAACGCGCTGTCGAGGAACTGGCTGAAATGGAACGTCATCGGATTATCCAACACAATAATGTTAATCGTACTGGCCAGCGCCCCCATCGACCCCAGACGCCGTTTCTGGACCTCAATGCCGATAAAGAACCCCAATACCGCCAGGCTCAAACATAACAACAGCATACTTTGCTGCGTATTGGGAATAATCACCAGGAAATAGAGCAATCCCAGCGGCAACGCCGCCAGAGTGCCATAAATAAAATCAATGCAGACCATGCGCGGATTGGGTAAACGCATCGCCAGCGAGGTCACCACGGCAATCATCACCATCGCGCCATTACCCGATGTCCAGCCGGTCCATAGCCAGAATAATGTCCCCAGTATGCAGGAAAGCGTGGTGCGCCAGAAGTTCACCATCGCATGGTGACGTTCAGCGGATTCCACTTTAACCACGGGCTCGCCTTGCAGGATCTCTTCTTCCGTCGCGCTGATTTTGGTGTTGCTGATCACGCCGCGTTTAAGCAGCAGATAGCGCGTCGCAGCGCCTACCCAGCTATAAAGCGTGACGGGCGTTTCGCGCTCGCCGGTCCAGACAATAACACGCCGCATCCGTTTTAACTGCCTGTGGACGTCCTGTACCGTTTCAACCGGCGTCTCGAACAGTTCCCGGAATGTATCGGTAATCAGTTCCGGCCGCGTGTTTTGAATAAGATAAGTTTCACAGGATTGCGTAATCAGCGTGAGCGAAAGCGTATTCAACGCTTTCAGGCGGCGGTTAGCGCGTACCCAGCGCGAAGATTCCATATTCAGATTACTTCGCATCCCCTCCAGCGCCGCCGTGCGTCGCACCAGATCGCCCCAAGCGTTGTCGACTTCTTCGCTGTCGCCATGCTTAATACAAAGTTGCATTAGCTGATATTGCGCTACCAGTAAACTGTCCAGTTCGCGATCAACCTCCTGCTTTATCGATCGCGGCGAAAAAAGCAGATCCGCTAAAATAGCGCAGCCAATGCCTATGACGATTTCGCTACAACGCTCAAGCGCAAATTGCGGCGTGAGCAGCGGCTCCGTCTGAATGGTAATCACAATGATCAGCGCAGTATAACCTGACAGTCCCCACGCATAAGAGTTTTCGATCCGTACTAAAGAGGAGATCCAGGTACAAAAACCGGCCCAGACACAGCACACCAGAATCATCAATAGCGGCGCGCGGATCATAGCGATAATGATGATAAGCGCGGCGATACAGCCAATAAACGTCCCGATAATACGCAACATTCCGCGATAACGGATAGCGCCGGAATAGGGTTCTCCGCCGGCGGCAAATGCCGGGCCTGCCGCCACGATCGCGGCGGTCAGCACCGCCCAACGCGGCGTCTCCAGTTGAAAATGGAAGCCGATAAATAATGCCAGCACAATGGCGCACGCCAGCTTTACCGCAAAGCGAATGTGCTGGTTGGCAATGGAGAAAATGCCCATGACGATTAACCGAATTCGCGCAGCCGGTGCGCCAGTTTACGGAAGAAGGAGTCCTGGCTTGCGTCACGATCCTGCTTACCGGTGATCACGACGGTTGCCGTCGTACCGGCAGGCCACAAATTCCCCTGCTGCTCGTCAAGCCGGATGCGCACCGGGACACGCTGGGCCAGACGCACCCATTCGAGGTTAGAGTCTATCGTCGCCATCCCTTTCGCATCGCTGGTACTGCTGGCATTCGTTACCCCTGCCGCCACGCTATCGACGGTCCCTTTTAATACCCGGTTGCTGCCAAGCGGCGTGATTTCGGCACGATATCCCGGACGCACGCCTTCCAGCTTGGTCTCTTCCATATAGGCCTGCACGTAAAAAGAGTTCTTTTTCACCAGGGCGACGGCTGTGGTACCGCGGGTAATAAATTCACCGGCATAAACATTGAGGTTAGTCACCCAGCCATCGGCAGGCGCGCGAATGACGGTGCGCTCCAGATCGAGTTTAGCCAGATCACGCGTCGCCTGGGCTTTAGCCAGTTGATGCAGTACTGTCTGCAAGACATTGTTCGCCTGATCGATCTCTTCCCGGGACATCGCCTGTACGCCGAGGCGATTACGGCGACTGGCTTCCTGGCGTTTTTCCTGCGCCAGGACCTGATAATAGGCTACATCAGCTTCCGCTTCCGCCAGCGCTTTTTGATAGCGTGGCTGATCGATGGTAAACAGGACCTGATCCTTTTTCACCAGTTGGTTATCATGCACGTTTACATGGGTAATCAGGCCCGCGACATCCGGGGCAATAGCGACGACATCGGCGCTAAAACGCGCGTCGCGCGTCCAGGGAGATTCGGTGTAATACACCCAGGCGCGGAAAATGGCGATAAAGGCCAGAATAACCAGTACGAGGGTAATGGCCGTACGGGAGAGTTTTCTTGTTAGTGTTTTCACTTCAACCTCAAACGAACAGGCGCGATATTAAATAAAACAGACAACAATACAGCGCAGTATTGAACAGAGCCGGATGCCAGACAAAATCATAGATGCCCGTCGGCACTAGCATCCGACGCACCAGCCAAAAAATAGCCAGTGACAAAAGCAATTCGAAAAATATCGGTGGGAAGGAAAGACCAAACACCACGATAACGGGAAACAGACTCATGTTGACCTTGATTTCTGAGAGAGAGCAGGCGATAGATTGTTAAGCTACATCGCCGCAGAGAAGGGCAAGAGACGCCAGGCGAGAGCGACATAGCTCTTATTCGAATAATAGTATATTAACGTAATTGTTATGCTGTTATCTATATTATGTGATCTAAATCACTTTTAAGCCAGAGTGAATAATGGAACGATTAAAACGAATGTCGGTATTCGCCAAAGTTGTCGAGTTCGGCTCTTTTACCGCCGCAGCCAGACAGCTGCAAATGAGCGTATCGTCCATCAGCCAGACTGTGGCGAAACTGGAAGATGAGCTTCAGGTTAAATTGCTCAACCGCAGCACACGCAGCATTGGGCTCACCGAAGCTGGAAAAATCTATTATCAGGGCTGTCGTCGTATGCTGCATGAAGTGCAGGATGTTCACGAGCAGCTTTACGCTTTTAATAACACGCCTATCGGTACATTGCGTATCGGCTGTTCTTCAACCATGGCGCAAAATGTGCTGGCCGGGCTTACCGCAAAATTATTAAAAGAGTATCCCGGTCTGGCGGTCAATCTGGTGACAGGAATTCCGGCTCCGGATTTAATTGCCGACGGGCTGGACGTGGTGATCCGCGTGGGCGCGCTGCAAGACTCCAGCCTGTTTTCCCGTCGACTCGGCGCGATGCCGATGGTTGTGTGCGCCGCCAAGCCGTACCTCGCTCAGTACGGCGTCCCGGAAAAACCCGCCGATCTCAGTAGCCATTCCTGGCTGGAATATAGCGTGCGCCCGGATAATGAGTTTGAACTTATCGCGCCGGAAGGAATTTCTACCCGACTGATTCCACAGGGGCGGTTCGTCACTAACGATCCGATGACGCTGGTACGCTGGCTGACCGCCGGAACCGGAATCGCCTATGTGCCGCTGATGTGGGTGATCGATGAGATTAATCGTGGCGATCTGGAGATCCTGCTGCCTCGCTATCAGTCCGATCCTCGTCCGGTGTACGCGCTGTACACCGAAAAAGATAAGCTGCCGCTTAAAGTGCAGGTAGTGATTAACGCGTTAACTGACTATTTTGTCGATGTCGCACACCTGTTTCAGGGGATGCACGGGCGAGGGAAAGAAAAATAAAAACACCGGGTAATTGCTGAAGACGATTGTAGGCCAGATGCCACCCGACGCAGACATTGCCTGATGGCGCTGCGCTTATCAGGCCTGGGCGGCACACACCACAGGCCTGATAAGGCGGACAGTTATGCGGTGCCGCCAACCGTCAGGTTATCGACTTTCAGCGTCGGCTGGCCTACGCCTACCGGCAGACTTTGACCCTCTTTACCGCAGACCCCCACCCCGTTATCCAGCTTAAGGTCGTTGCCGACCATGGAGATCTGTTGCATCGTTTCAATGCCTGATCCAATCAACGTCGCACCCTTCACCGGCGTCGTGACTTTGCCGTTTTCAATCAGATACGCTTCCGAGGTAGAGAACACAAACTTGCCGGAGGTGATATCCACCTGACCACCGCCAAAGTTAGGCGCATAGATGCCGTACTCAACGGATTCGATAATTTCCTGCGGCGTTGACTGCCCCGCCAACATATAGGTATTCGTCATACGCGGCATCGGCAGATGCGCATAAGATTCGCGACGCCCGTTACCGGTCGGCGCAGCGCCCATCAGGCGCGCGTTCAGCTTGTCCTGCATGTATCCTTTCAGTACGCCATTTTCAATCAATACGTTGTACTGGCCTGGCGTACCTTCATCATCAATAGCAACGGAGCCGCGACGGTTCATCATTGTGCCGTCATCCACTACGGTGCAAAGCGCGGAGGCAACCTGCTCGCCGATCTGACCGCTAAACACAGATGTCCCACGACGGTTAAAATCACCTTCCAGCCCGTGACCGACCGCTTCGTGCAGCAATACGCCCGGCCACCCGGCGCCCAGAACCACCGGTAACGTCCCCGCTGGCGCAGCGACCGCGGAGAGATTAACCAGCGCCATGCGTACCGCTTCTTTCGCCCACGCGTCGGCACGAACCTCGCCGTCGAGATCGGCAAGAAAATACTCATAACCAAAGCGACCGCCGCCGCCGCTGGCGCCGCGCTCGCGTTTACCGTCTTCTTCCACCTGCACGCTAACGGACAACCGCACCAGTGGACGGACATCCGCCGCCAGCGTCCCGTCGGTCGCCGCCACGAGGATTAATTCATATACGCCGGTCAGGCTGGCGTTAACTTCCTGCACGCGTTTATCGGCTTCTCGCGCCGCTTTGTCAACGCGTCTGAGGATATCCAGCTTCTCTTCGCGGCTCATACTTTGCAGCGGATCAAGGGTGGTGTAGAGCGGCTGATGCGCTACGGCGGCGAGCGTTTTTACCTTGCCTTCGCCGTTCTCGCGTACAATGGTTCGCGCTGCCTGCGCACTCTGCTCCAGCGCCAGGAGGCTTATCTGGTCAGCATAAGCAAAACCGGTTTTTTCGCCGCTAATGGCGCGAACGCCAACGCCCTGGTCGATATTATATGAACCATCTTTAATGATGCGGTCTTCTAAAACCCAGGATTCGTGATAGCTCGACTGAAAATAGAGGTCGCCATAATCAAGACGGCGTTCGGCCAGTTGGCCCAAAATAGCGAACAGATCCTGATGGTTCAGGCCATTCGCCGCTAGCAATTGTTCACTTACCAGGTTCAGACTCATCGTTTTTGCTACTCGTTGATTTCTGCCGGATGGCGGTTCACGCCTTATCCGGACTACGTTGTTAGATTGTACAAACCGGATAAACGCAGCGCCGTCCGGCATGACTATTTACTGAGAGTGGGGCAATTCCTCGCCCCCGTCAAATCATTGCTGGCTTTCTTTTATCGGTTGGCGCAGAACTTCGTTGATCTGCGGCGCATCGACCGGACCGGTAATGCGATAACGCAGAATGGAGACCTTGCTCCATAGCGGCCCCAACACTTTACTGGCGGCAAATACCGCCGCGCCGACAATCGGGTTAACGGCAAACGCGGCGGCGACGCCCACTGTGGCGGAAATTTCCGGCGCGACGACTGCCTCCATATCAAGACGACGACGCACCAGATCAACAGAACCTTTCATTGCAATATCCGCTTCCAGCCCATCCACCAGCGTATCGTCAGTATGCAGGACGCCATCTTTAATCCACGCGGTACTATGAATAGAGTCGAAATAGAAGCCCTCGCTAAAGGTATCTCTGAAGTCAAACCGCAGCTTACGCAGCAACGCATCAAAACTGAGCAGCCGCAGTAGCTGTCCGGCATGACCGCTACTGAGATCAGTAAACTCGCCTTTACCCAGACGCGTGCGTAAAATCCCGTTGAGCGTGGCTTCATCAGGTTGCCAGGGCGGGTTTCGCCAGTGCAGATCGTAATCTACGTTAAAAGACGCGTTCTGGATTGGCGTCGAGATACCGAAGAACCCGGCAGCCGTGTCGAGGTTACTACCATGCAGACTACCTTTCAGCGAGGTTCGTTCATTACCCGGCGCATTCACCCACTCGCCGTTCGCTTTCAAACGGGCGAATCCGGTATCGATCAGGCCATTCGCCAGAGTCAGCGTATTGCCTTTGATGGCGAAATCGCCATCAATACGCCCATATTTTTGCCCCCACAGCCAGCACTCTTCGCAGCGAAGCTGTAAGTCCGGCCAGCCGCGGAAGCTAATCGTGTTCGCCGAAGCCAACGGCGATGTCGGCGTTGGTGACGAGGCGTGCGTTTTTGCGACGCCAGGGTTGTAGTACAGGTACTTAATGTTCGCCAGCCACGGCGCATGGTTGCGCATGAGCAGCGTGGCGTTCACCTCACGCCCCTGCGCTTCAATTTTTGTTCCGTTCAGCGAGGGGGCTGAAACGACGCTCAAATTGTTCCACTGCTGGCCGCCCAGCGATAGCGCGGGAGTACGCAACGTGACGCGTTGAGGAAACTCGGCCGAACTGCTCACGTTATCCGCCGCGCCTTTCTGGAATAACGCCAGCCATTGCGCACCATCCAGCGCCGGCAGATTGAGTTCAACGCCTTGTTGAGCAGGTAATGGCGGAATCGTCCGGCTGTCCGTCGTCCAGATAGCCCGATCCAACGTCAGCTTCTGATTTAATAACCAGCGGCTGTTAAAGTGATTTTTACTCCCTGCGCTCCCCGTTAGCGCAAAACTTTTCAGGTTGCCGTCAGCCTGAATGTTCACCGGAATGGCTTCGCCTGCGGGTTTATTTAGCGGAGAAGGTAAGTGACTGCTCACATTTCTCAGATCGCCGTTCAGCTCGATGTGATAAGTGGTGTCAGCGTGATACGGAAGATCGATGCCGACTTTACCATTCCACGTCACGCTGCCGCTCAGGGCGTCATTCAGTTGCGGCGGTAAGACGCCCATACGCGTTGGCTGCCAGTTACCGTTCAGGTTGACGGCGACCTGATAGGCTTTTGCCCCTTCCGTCGTACTGAAATCCAGGTTAAGCGGCTGATTAAACCAGTTTGCCGTCAGCGGCCCGCTTTTTAGCGCGCCATTCACAAAGCTGAATTTACCGTTCAGATTTTTGAGCGTGCTGTTTAGCGGCTTAATAAACAGACTGTTATTACGCAACGAGACATCGCCCTCGGCGGTAACCTGTTCACCATCCAGCGGAATATCAAGATGTAAGCGAGCATTCACATCGCCATCTAATTGGAGCTCCGTCAGCGTCGAGCCAAGCGAGTCTTTTAGCGGCGTCTCGTCGAAATAAGGCCCAACGGCTTTTCCCGGCCCGTTAATATCGGCATCAATGAGCAGTTTCTCTTTGGAATAATCCGGAATCGCCGCTGCGAGTTTTCTGGCCTTCACCCCGCCCAAATCGACGCTATCCGAACGCATCCACAGACCGTCGTTCAGGAAATCCAGTTCAATGTTGAGATTTTTTAGCGCCGGCCAGTCGGGTTGAAAGGCAAACGTCGCATTGCGTAGCGGCACCAGCACTTCAAACTGACCTTCGTTATGCTTATAGGGAAAGAGGTGCGGGTTACCACCGTAAACCAACGTGGCGTTATCCGCCTCGCCGCCCTGAATCGCGCCGCTAAGGTAATCGACCAGCGCTTTGCCCATCAGGTTTTCCGGAAAATAGCGCCACGCCTGAGATCCATCGTCGGTACTGATTCCGGCCAGAATGCCCAGCCACGGTTCGTCGCCCGTCGGTTGCAGATAGCGGAACCCGCCGCGCGCATGTACCGCCTTTGCTTTGACGTCAATGTCGCGGCCATCAAGCTGAAAGCCGTTCTCATTCTTCAACCAACTAAGCGTCGCGACGCCGTTTTCAATTTCCAGCGGCGCGCGAAAAACGGTTTCATAGGGCATTTTAGCCTGCTGCATCGCAACCTTCATCTGCCCGTCTTCTACGCTTCCCGCCAGCGTACCGGAAAAATGTTCCGCGCCGGGCAACAGCTTCCACTGTTTCCAGGCAAGATTTTCCCACGATGCCTGAAAACGCGTTTTTTCGGTCGCCTGTAGCGGAATATCCAGCGCCAGTGTGGCGATCTTTCCGCTCGGCTGCGTAGCCTGCCATATTTCGCCCAGCACAGGCGACAGTTTAGCCGCCAGCGGACGTAATGCTTCCAGCCCCGCCAGTTCAAGATTACTGGCGCGAATGCGTAGTTCATCGCTACGTGTGTGATTCTCGCCGCCGACGTCCTGCTGCGGGAGCCAGGCCACGGTTAAGGCTCCGCTCGGCCAGGGTTTACCATCAAGCGTAATCCGTGTGTCCGGAATATAAAACTGCCAGCCCGGCTGCTCGCGGCTAATCTGCGCCGTCAGGTTATCGACAGACAGCGTGTGCGTCGTGTTATCGCCCAGCCAGCTTGCGCCGCCCTGTTTCAGCCAGACGTCTCCTCCGGCGATTTCGCCTTTACTGAGCGTCATCCAGCCTTCCAGACTGAAACGCGCCGTCTGGAGCGCCACATTATCCTGCATCCATTTGCCCAGCCACGGCTTGACGTCAATATCGTCGGCCTGTAACCAGACTCTGCCGTTATTCAGCAAACCGTCGTCATCGCGTAAATCCATCCGCACCTGCATCACGCCGTGCTGCCCGGTCAGGCTGGAGAGGCTGACCTCGCCTTCGGCGCGGTGCCGCTCTTTGCCGTTTAGCCAGGTAAGCTGTGGGATCGCCAGCTCCGCGCGTTGTCCGGAAAGCGTCAGAAAACTGATTTGGCTATCGCGCAGATCGAAATGATCGAACTGCCGCAGGAAAAGATCGCTTAAACGGCTGGTTTCGATGCCTTCGCCGTCGCTGCTTTGAAGAGGCGTATTGGTGCGGAAATTGAGTTGCCAGAAGGTCAGGTCGCGAAACTGCCAGCGCATATGCAACAGGCTTTGCCAGACGTCCAGCGCCAGCGTAACGCGTTTTATCGACAGTTCGCCGCCATCTTTCAGGGCGGCATGAATATTATGCGCTTCCAGCGTAGGGCCAAAATTTTGCCAGCTTGCGGAGAGTTGGCTGGCGGCCACCGGCACGCCGGTCACAGACTCAATTTTATTCAGGATAGCTGGACGCCAGGCGTCAAGATGAGGCAACGCCAGGCGCAGCCCGCTAACCAGCAGCGCTGCAATGACGATGAGCGCGGCTCCAGTGAGCAATAAAATCCCCGGCAATCGCCTCACGCGTCTCTCCTTGTCTGCCAAAAAATACGACTCACACCCCTTGAGGGTATATTGCCGGATGGCGGCGCTTGCGCCTTATCCGGCCTACATGCGCTGGTGCTACTACTCAATTACATCATTACGACGTCAAACTGCTCCTGGTTATAAAGCGGTTCGATCTGAACTTTCACCTGTTTGCCGACAAAGATTTCGACTTCCGCCAGCGCGTGTGATTCTTCGCCTTTCAGCGCTTCCGCCACCGCAGGAGAAGCATAAACCAGGAAGCGATCGGAGTCATAAGCGTGATGAACACGTACAATTTCACGCATGATCTCATAGCAGACGGTTTCCACCGTTTTTACCGTCCCGCGGCCATGACAGGTTGGACACTCGTTACAAAGCACATGTTCCACGCTTTCACGGGTCCGTTTACGGGTCATTTCCACCAGTCCCAGCGGCGAAAAACCGTTAATACTGGTTTTCACGCGATCCTTACTTAACGCCTGTTCCAGCGAATGCAGCACCCGGCGGCGATGATCTTCATTATTCATGTCGATAAAATCGATAATGATAATGCCGCCCAGATTACGCAGGCGTAGCTGGCGGGCAATGGCCTGAGTCGCTTCAATATTGGTATTAAAAATGGTGTCGTCGAGATTACGGTGTCCGACAAACGCGCCGGTATTGATATCTACCGTCGTCATCGCTTCGGTTTGGTCGATAATCAGATAACCGCCGGACTTGAGTTCAACCTTGCGCTCCAGCGCGCGCTGGATTTCATTTTCCACGTCATAAAGATCGAAGATCGGCTGATGGCCACTGTAATGCTCCAGCTTACTGGTCATTTCCGGGATGTATTCTGCGGTAAACTCCAGCAGCGACTCATAGGTCAGACGTGAGTCGACGCGAATTCGGTCCAACTGCGCATCGGCGAAATCGCGCAGCACGCGCTGCGCCAGCGCCAGTTCGCCATACATCTGGTAGCGCGTTTGCGGACGCTTTTTGCGCTCCATGACTTTCGTCCAGACGCGCTTGAGATAGGCGGCGTCAGACGCGAGATCCTCTTCACACACGCCTTCCGCCGCGGTACGGATAATAAACCCGCCCTGTTCGTCGCAGTATTCCGCCACCACCTTTTTCAGGCGCTCGCGTTCACTTTCGCTTTCGATGCGCTGGGAAACGCCAACGTGTGACGCGCCGGGCATAAAAACAAGGTAACGGGAGGGCAACGTGATGTCCGTGGTCAAACGCGCGCCTTTCGTGCCGAGCGGATCTTTCACTACCTGCACCATCAGATCCTGTCCCTGACGCACCAGTTCGGAGATATCGCGCACGGTAAACTGTTTTTGCTCGTCGCCTGCCACGCATTCGGTATGCGGCATAATGTCGGAAGCGTGAAGAAATGCGGCTTTATCCAGCCCAATATCTACAAAAGCCGCCTGCATACCTGGAAGTACACGACTTACACGACCTTTGTAGATATTGCCAACGATTCCGCGTCGCGCTTCGCGCTCAATATGGATTTCCTGAAGAATACCGCCATCAATGTACGCCACGCGCGTTTCCGATGGCGTTACGTTTACCAACAATTCAGCCGTCATGTTTATCCCTTTTATCACGCAGTGCGTTAAAATGACTCAACAACTCATACGTTTCAACCAGCGGTAAGCCGACCACGGCGTGATAGCTGCCATTTATCTTCCTGACAAAACAGCCACCCCGCCCCTGAATACCGTATGCACCTGCTTTATCTAAAGGCTCGCCGCTGGCGACATAGCCAGTAATATCCTGCGCAGAAAGCGTGCGGAAAGTCACCTCCGTTACCACCAGACAATCCAGCGTCTGCTGCGAGTCCGCAAGCGCAACAGCAGTCATCACCTGATGCGTATTTCCGGAAAGCAAACGCAACATTTCTGCGGCATGAGCGGCGTCGCGCGGCTTTTCCAGCACCTCGCCGTTTAACACGACTATCGTATCCGCGCCCAACACCGGCAGATCACGGGGAACCAGCGCCACGCCAGCCTGCGCCTTTTCGCGCGCCAGCCGAACAACATACTGCTGCGCGCTTTCCTGAGCACGCCGTTGCTCTTCAATACCAGGCACGACCTGCTCGAATGAAAATCCAAGTTGAGTCAATAATTCCTGGCGACGCGGGGAACCGGAAGCAAGATACAGAGTTGTCATATCGACCTTTATTGCACAGCAAACTGCTGGCGTACTTTACGCATCAGCAAAAAGAGCCAGGGCCACAGCACGCCATTGACTACACTACTCCAGAACACTTCCGGTCTGAAAGAGACGTTGATCACTAAAAACTCGGCCCAGAAAACAATAATGTCCACGGCCAGTGAAAGCAACATTACCACCAGCGCCTGCTGCCAGAGCGCCAGGTTACGGAAGAGCTGGAATTTCAGAGCGACCAGGTAGGCGACAATACTCATCGACAGAGCGCGCACGCCAAGTGTGGAACCGCTGATGAGATCAAGTATGGCACCCATCACAAATCCCGTCCCCACATTTACGCGGTGCGGCAGGGCCAGAATCCAGTACAGTAAGATGAGCAAAACCCAGTTTGGCCGGAAAACAATGATGTCGTCCGGCCAGGGCATGATTTGCAGCAACAGCGCAATAAGAAACGAGAGCCAGATAACCCAGCGCCCCTGGCTACGATAACTCGCCACCATTACCCTCCCGGCGCACGCGCAGGCGGCGTGGTCGCGCCCGAAGGCGATGGTTGCGTTGCTACCGGCGCCGTCTGGCCCGCAGATGGCTGAGTAATCCCCGTCGCCGGGTCCGGCACTGGCGCCGGCGGCCCCATCGCATCCGGAGAAGGCAACACCTGCGGCATCATCTGCATCAGGCGCTCATTGGCAACGCGGTGAACCTCTTCCGGCGTCATCGGATTGGCGCCGTTACGATCGGCTCCCCACAACAGCAGCAGATAGCGTAAACGCTGCAAACCCGCGGTTGGACGTGCCTGAATGACGGTATAGGCGCGCTGAGTGTCCAGCTTGACGGAGGAGACCACCGCCACCGGATACCCTTCCGGGAAACGCCCACCAAGTCCGGACGTTACCAGCACATCGCCGACGCGAATATCGGTATTGGCGGGCAGATGTTCAAGCTGAAGATCGTCAGTACAGCCGTTACCGGCGGCAATCACGCGGATGTCATTGCGCAGTACCTGAATCGGCAGCGCATGAGTCGCATCGCAAATCAGCAGTACGCGACTGGTCAGTTTCGCCACGGCGACAACCTGCCCTACGACGCCTTTGTCGCTAATGACCGGTTGACCTTCATATACGCCATTAACACTGCCTTTATCGATAACGACCTGATCGCTGTAAGGATCGTTAACCGTTGAAATAACCTGCGTTACCATTTTCTGCTCGTCCTGACGCAGCGGCGACCCCAGCAGCTCGCGCAACCGCGCGTTCTCCTGTTTGTACTGCCCCAGCATCAGCAGGTCGCTGTTTTTTAGCAGTAATTCCTGGCGCAGCGCCCGGTTTTCCAGCTCAAGCTGGTCGCGAGAAGCCAGCGTTTGCGACACGCTGTCGAGCAGTTCACGAGGGCCGTTTGAAATAAAATAGAAAGGACTGACGGCAGTGTCCATGTACGTTCGGATTTGACTGAACGTCCCCAGGCGGCTGTCGGCAATGATAACGCCGAGCGCCACCAGCACCGCCAGAATAAGGCGAATCTGTAGCGACGGGCCACGGCTAAAAATTGGCTTCATAGGCTATGCGTATTCTCGCGTCGGAGAGGCAGGACAATCCAGGGATAATCCTGCCCGAATCCAACTACTCTTCGCTGAACAGGTCGCCGCCGTGCATATCGATCATTTCCAGCGCCTTGCCGCCGCCGCGCGCCACACAGGTCAGCGGATCTTCAGCAACCACGACAGGAATGCCCGTCTCTTCCATTAACAGACGGTCAAGGTTACGCAGCAGCGCGCCGCCGCCGGTGAGCACCATACCGCGCTCGGAGATGTCTGACGCCAGCTCCGGCGGACACTGCTCCAGCGCCACCATTACCGCGCTGACGATACCGGTCAACGGTTCCTGCAACGCTTCCAGAATCTCGTTTGAGTTCAGAGTAAAGCCGCGTGGAACGCCTTCCGCCAGGTTACGGCCACGCACTTCGATCTCGCGGACTTCATCGCCCGGATAAGCGGAACCGATTTCGTGTTTAATACGTTCTGCGGTGGCTTCACCAATCAGAGAACCGTAGTTACGACGAACGTAATTAATGATGGCTTCGTCGAAGCGGTCACCACCAATACGGACAGAAGAAGAGTAAACCACGCCGTTCAGGGAGATAACGGCAACTTCAGTGGTACCACCACCGATATCCACAACCATTGAACCGGTTGCTTCAGAAACTGGCAGACCTGCGCCGATCGCGGCCGCCATCGGCTCTTCGATCAAAAAGACTTCACGGGCGCCTGCGCCCTGAGCGGATTCACGAATCGCGCGGCGTTCTACCTGCGTCGCGCCGACCGGCACGCATACCAGTACGCGCGGGCTTGGGCGCATAAAGCTGTTGCTGTGCACTTGCTTAATAAAGTGCTGGAGCATTTTTTCGGTCACAAAGAAGTCAGCGATAACGCCGTCTTTCATCGGACGGATCGCAGCGATATTGCCCGGCGTACGGCCCAGCATCTGCTTTGCATCATGACCGACTGCAGCCACGCTTTTCGGCGAACCGGCACGATCCTGACGAATGGCCACAACGGAAGGCTCATTCAATACGATGCCTTGTCCTTTTACATAAATGAGGGTATTCGCGGTACCCAGGTCAATGGACAGGTCATTGGAAAACATGCCACGAAATTTTTTCAACATACTAAGGGATAATCCTGAAAGCTGGGGCGGAAAACAAAATCCGCTTACTTTACCAACCACACGCAGCAGCGACAAGGCGCAAAAATCATCTGCTACGGTGAAAATTAGTGCAGTTCGTTTCCTTTGTTACAAATCTCGGTCTGAGTCCCTCAGGGCTGAAAAAATCAGCAGCAATCCTCGCCTTCGTTTGCAACCTGTCAAAGGTCATTCACCTGCATATTTGCTGCAACAATCTGGCGAGCAGACAAGCACACTCCCATGAGGCGCAGCGCGCGTTATTCTACGTGAAAACAAATTAAACGGCAGGTTAAACCGAGTATCTTTGCGAATATTTTTTCACGTTTGTGTCAAGTAATTGGGAGGAGGCAAAAAAATCACCCTGCCCGCCAGCCACACCGCTTTTTGTCAGCGTCTGCCACTCGCCGCGCGAACGGACGCCCGTCGCGTAAACCTGCGTAGGCGTACCCGCGCAGGCCTCTACCAGACTTTGAACCAGAAGCTGGTTTTCCGTTCGCTTCTCAATGTTTCTGACCAGACTCGGATGCAGCTTGAGTAATTCCACATTGAGCGCTTTAATCCAGCTCGTGCTAACCAGCGTCAAACCCGCCTGTGTCACCGCCACCCGAACGCCAAGCGCATTGACTAAGCGAAGGATGGGTTGTAACCGGCTGATGTGTTGACAAACATCTGCCTCCGCAAGTTCAATAATTATGCGATTTCGCTGTGATTTTTCACACTGCATTAACGTATCGCGCAACCAGCGCTGAAAACGCGGACGAATCAGCGACTCAACCGTCAACTGCATTGCCAGATTTTCATCCGGCCAGTAGCCCAGCAACGTAATCAGGCGGCTAATTTGTAATCTGTCATACTCTTCCGATAAACCAAATTGCAACACCATCGGCATATACTCCGCCGAGCTCACCTCTTCTTTACCGTCATAGATGCGACACATCAATTCCCGATGATGCACGCGACCTTCTCGCGTGACCGCCGGTTTTTGATAAAGTCGCGGTCCGCCCCGGTTCAGCATCTGCTCAATCAATGTGCGCCAGCGCACATTGCCGCGCCCTTTTTCCGGCAGAGTGTCGTCGTAGATAGCCCAGCTATTTCCCCCCTGCAGGGCGGCGTTCCGCGCCGCGGCTTCAGCATGTTCCATCACCTGCTCGGTGGACTGTCCGCTGCGCCAGGCGCAAATGCCGATATGTACCATATCGTCACGATCGAGCATTTTGTTAGCCGGTAGCGCATCGACAGCTTTTAAAAGTTGTCCGGCAATACTTTCCGCTTCTTTCAGCGTTCGATGCGGTAGCAGCACGGCAAAGTCGCTGCGGTGATAACGCGCCAGCAGCGAGCCTGGGTAACGCATAATAAATGTCGATAGCAGATTGATAAGCATAAACATCTGCTCTTCCGCCTGATTGCCTCCCAGGCTGTCGCGCAGAAGATTGAAGTCTGGCAAGCGGATCATCATCACCACGCCATGCACTCCCACTTTTTCCTGATCTTCCAGCAGCGTCGCCAGTTGGTTATCAAAGAACAGGCGATTACCGAGTCCGGTTTTGGTGTCCTGCGCGGCGTAGGAGCGAATGAGGGTGTCCAGGCGACTACGCTGTTCGTGAGCAAACTGAATTTCGGAAAGCAATACATCAAGCGCGCTACTGGTGCGCGCCGGCCATTCGTAAACAGAGCCGCGGACATTCGCCCCGCGTTCGCCGTTCAGAATACGCGTTGAGCGAATTTCCAGAAGCTCTTGCCCGGAAAGCTGCCGCTGCAGCCAGCGCACCGATAAAAACAAAATCAGAACGATAAAACCGATCGCCAGCGTCAGCGGCGCCGTGGTGATCAGTGAGTGAAAATAGTTGCCCATCGGGTCCTGATAAACCAGACATAGCGACATTCCTGGATGTTTTATCAGCGGTACGACCAGCTCGCGATACATGTCGCTGGTGCCGGCTGGCCGATAACCTCTGGCGCGAGAATGGCTGTAGACGCTGCGCTCCCCCTGCAGCAGATCGACACGCACAATATCGGAAGCGATCATAAGTTCGTCGATTTGCGGCGTCAGCGAGACAATATCATGGGTCACCAGGTGCGTATCAATGGCTGTCGCCGTCGCCTGCACACGGCTGACATACTTATACTGTACGGCGTTATAAAAGCTTAGCGAGCAACCTATCAGCGTCACGAAGATCGTTAACCCCGTGAGCAGCGTGATAAAAGCTGAGAACTTCGTCGTTAATCGCATCCTTGAGTTAACTCCGACGGTTATAAACAGTATGAAAAAGCGAATCTGAAGGCGGAATTCGCCACGGCGCGCAATGAAGCAGGCATACTACCAAAATGGATCTATCTGGCAATTTATTGCGTTGCATCGGCATCACGTTTTAATTAGCGAGTATAGTCTTCGTAGCTATTTTTCCAATCTACCATGTAAAGTGAGGACAGGTTATGCAGGCGTTGATCTTAGAACAGCAGGACGGTAAAACCCTCGCATCCGTGCAACATCTCGAAGAGAGTCAACTGCCAGCAGGTGATGTGACGGTGGATGTCCACTGGTCCAGCCTGAATTATAAAGATGCTCTGGCTATCACCGGAAAAGGGAAAATTATCCGTCATTTTCCGATGATTCCTGGTATTGATTTCGCCGGCACCGTTCGCGCAAGCGAAGATCCTCGCTTTCATGCAGGCCAGGAAGTACTACTGACTGGCTGGGGCGTGGGCGAAAACCACTGGGGCGGCCTGGCCGAACGCGCACGCGTTAAAGGCGACTGGCTGGTCGCGCTGCCTGCGGGACTGAGCAGCCGTAACGCCATGATCATCGGCACCGCCGGTTTTACTGCCATGCTGTGCGTCATGGCGCTTGAAGATGCAGGTATTCGCCCGCAAGACGGTGAGATTGTCGTCACCGGCGCCAGCGGCGGCGTGGGCAGCACTGCCGTTGCATTACTGCATAAGCTGGGCTATCAGGTTGCAGCAGTATCAGGACGTGAAAGCACCCACGGCTATCTTAAGAGCCTGGGAGCTAACCGTATTCTCAGCCGCGATGAGTTTGCTGAATCTCGCCCGTTGGAAAAACAGCTGTGGGCCGGTGCAATTGATACCGTTGGCGATAAAGTGCTGGCGAAAGTGCTGGCACAGATGAACTATGGCGGTTGCGTGGCCGCCTGCGGCCTGGCGGGCGGCTTCGCGCTGCCGACCACCGTTATGCCATTCATTCTGCGTAATGTGCGTTTGCAAGGGGTGGACTCGGTGATGACCCCACCGGCACGTCGCGCAGAAGCCTGGGCGCGTTTGGTTAAGGATCTGCCGGAATCGTTCTATGCTCAGGCCGCCACAGAGATTACGCTGGCGGATGCGCCGAAGTTCGCCGATGCCATCATCAATAATCAGGTTCAGGGCCGTACGCTGGTGAAGATAAAATAACGTCACGTATAAAAAAATTTACACTTAATTAACT
Organism: Salmonella sp. 741265116_PST; assembly: GCF_046567715.1. Lineage (NCBI taxonomy): Bacteria > Pseudomonadati > Pseudomonadota > Gammaproteobacteria > Enterobacterales > Enterobacteriaceae > Salmonella > Salmonella sp. 741265116_PST. Next base: position 259,106 of record NZ_JBKFPH010000001.1, read on the forward strand.
ATTTATTTTTACACATTGACAGACTCCCTGTCATATTCACTACACGCCATGTTGTGGTGGGTAGACCGGGAGTCTGTGATGAAAAAGATACGTCCATTAACAGAAGCCGATGTGACTGCGGAATCGGCTTTTTTTATGCAGCGCCGACAGGTGCTAAAAGCATTAGGCATCAGCGCGGCCGCCTTATCCTTACCCTCAACGGCGCAGGCCGATCTCTTCAGTTGGTTTAAAGGCAACGATCGTCCGAAAGCGCCTGCCGGTAAACCGCTTGAGTTTAGTCAGCCTGCCGCCTGGCGAAGCGATTTAGCGTTAACGCCGGAAGATAAGGTGGCGGGCTACAACAATTTCTATGAGTTTGGCCTCGATAAAGCCGACCCGGCGGCCAATGCCGGGAGTCTGAAAACCGAACCGTGGACGTTGAAAATCAGCGGGGAAGTCGCGAAGCCATTTACGCTGGATTACGACGATTTAACACATCGTTTTCCATTAGAAGAGCGTATCTATCGAATGCGCTGCGTCGAAGCGTGGTCCATGGTCGTGCCGTGGATTGGTTTCCCTTTATATAAGCTACTCGCGCAGGCACAACCCACCAGCCACGCTAAATATGTGGCATTCGAAACGCTATACGCGCCGGATGATATGCCAGGACAGAAAGATCGCTTTATTGGCGGCGGACTGAAATACCCTTATGTCGAAGGGCTACGTCTGGACGAAGCCATGCATCCGCTGACTCTGATGACCGTTGGCGTCTATGGTAAGGCGTTACCCCCGCAAAACGGCGCGCCCATTCGACTCATCGTTCCATGGAAGTATGGTTTTAAAGGTATTAAATCTATCGTCAGCATTAAACTCACCCGCGAACGTCCGCCAACCACCTGGAATTTGTCGGCTCCCAACGAATATGGTTTTTATGCCAATGTGAACCCGCATGTGGATCATCCACGCTGGTCTCAGGCTACCGAACGCTTTATTGGTTCAGGCGGTATCCTTGATGTGCAAAGGCAGCCGACGCTGCTGTTTAACGGCTACGCCAATGAAGTCGCTTCGCTGTATCGCGGTCTCAATTTGCGGGAGAATTTTTAAGTGCGTCTGACAGCAAAACAGATAACCTGGCTAAAAGTTTGTCTGCATCTTGCCGGTTTTTTGCCGCTTCTGTGGCTCTTTTGGGCGATAAATCACGGTGGACTCAGCGCAGACCCGGTAAAGGATATCCAACACTTTACCGGCAGAACCGCGCTCAAATTTTTGCTCGCCACCTTGCTGGTTTCACCGCTGGCGCGCTACGCTAAACAGCCATTATTGATACGCACACGCCGCCTGTTAGGATTATGGTGTTTCGTTTGGGCTACGCTGCATTTAACCAGCTATGCCTTACTGGAACTGGGGATACATAACCTGGCGTTGTTAGGAAGCGAGTTGATTTCACGCCCTTATTTGACGCTTGGGATCATTAGCTGGCTGGTGTTATTGGCGCTGACGTTGACCTCAACGCAATTTGCGCAGCGTAAATTGGGCAAACGCTGGCAAACACTGCATAACGTCGTCTATCTTGTCGCGATCCTGGCTCCCATACATTACCTGTGGTCGGTAAAGATTTTATCACCGCAACCGGTCATCTACGCGGCATTAGCGTTAGCCCTTTTAGCGTTGCGTTACCGGAAGTTTCGCCAGTGGTGGCGCTAGTTTGGTGAACTGTGCGGTCGATTGCAAAACGCAAAACAGGTAATGTCCTTTTTATGTTTCGGGTTGATTATCTTCCCTGATAAGACCAGTATTTAGCTGCCAATTGCGACGAAATAGTTATAATGTGCGACTTTACATTGCCCAACGGCGATTTTCGTTCGCAGAAAGGGTGACAATCGTGCAATGAAGGTATATTTTGTTTTTTGCCCGAAAATGGCAGAAGATAGCCACACAATGACTGGCAAATCATGAATTTCACCTTCGGGTGCTACGGCATAACAGGCAAATCAAAGATGCGCGGTATTTTACCCGCGGCAGTCATTCACATGCTTTACAGACGGCGCTAAAACGCCTGTCACAATCACACTAAACAAAGAGTACGGAACCCACTCATGGATATTCGTAAGATTAAAAAACTGATCGAGCTGGTTGAAGAATCAGGTATCTCCGAACTGGAAATTTCTGAAGGCGAAGAATCTGTTCGCATCAGCCGCACAACGGCAAACGCCGGTTTTCCGGTGATGCAGCAGGCTTATGCGGCGCCGATGATGCAGCAACCCGCTCTGTCTAACGCTGTCGCGCCAGCGGCTACTCCAGCAATGGAAGCGCCTGCCGCAGCGGAAATCAGTGGTCACATCGTACGCTCCCCAATGGTTGGTACTTTCTACCGCACCCCAAGCCCGGACGCGAAAGCGTTCATCGAAGTGGGCCAGAAAGTGAACGTGGGCGATACCCTGTGCATCGTTGAAGCCATGAAAATGATGAACCAGATCGAAGCTGACAAAGCAGGTACTGTGAAAGCGATTCTGGTCGAAAGTGGTCAACCGGTAGAATTTGACGAGCCACTGGTCGTCATCGAGTAACGAGGCGAACATGTTGGATAAAATTGTCATCGCCAACCGCGGCGAGATCGCACTACGTATTCTTCGAGCCTGTAAAGAACTCGGCATCAAGACCGTCGCTGTGCACTCAAGCGCGGATCGCGATTTAAAACACGTATTGCTGGCGGATGAGACGGTCTGTATTGGCCCGGCACCGTCCGTAAAAAGTTATCTGAACATCCCGGCTATCATTAGCGCCGCTGAAATCACCGGCGCGGTGGCAATCCACCCGGGTTACGGCTTCCTTTCTGAGAACGCCAATTTTGCCGAGCAGGTTGAACGCTCCGGCTTTATCTTTATCGGCCCGAAAGCGGACACCATCCGCCTGATGGGCGATAAAGTGTCCGCGATTACCGCGATGAAAAAAGCGGGCGTGCCGACCGTACCAGGATCTGACGGCCCGCTGGGCGACGATATGAATGCGAACCGCGCTCATGCCAAACGTATTGGCTATCCGGTGATCATCAAAGCGTCCGGCGGCGGCGGCGGCCGCGGTATGCGCGTGGTTCGTAGCGATGCTGAACTGGCGCAGTCCATCTCCATGACCAAAGCGGAAGCGAAAGCAGCTTTCAGCAACGACATGGTATACATGGAAAAATACCTGGAAAATCCACGCCACATAGAAATTCAGGTGCTGGCGGACGGCCAGGGCAACGCTATCTATCTGGCGGAACGCGACTGTTCCATGCAGCGTCGCCACCAGAAAGTGGTTGAAGAAGCCCCGGCGCCAGGCATTACGCCGGAACTGCGTCGCTATATCGGCGAACGCTGCGCGAAAGCGTGCGTAGACATCGGCTATCGCGGCGCAGGGACGTTCGAATTCCTGTTCGAAAACGGCGAGTTCTATTTCATCGAAATGAACACCCGTATTCAGGTTGAACACCCGGTGACTGAAATGATTACCGGCGTCGATTTGATCAAAGAGCAGTTGCGCATCGCGGCGGGTCAGCCGCTGTCGATCACACAGGACGAAGTTGTCGTTCGAGGCCATGCGGTAGAATGCCGTATCAATGCCGAAGATCCGAACACCTTCCTGCCAAGCCCAGGCAAAATCACGCGCTTCCATGCGCCTGGCGGCTTTGGCGTTCGCTGGGAATCCCATATCTACGCGGGCTACACGGTACCGCCGTACTATGATTCCATGATCGGCAAACTCATCTGCTACGGTGAAAACCGCGACGTGGCGATTGCCCGAATGAAAAATGCCCTGCAGGAACTGATTATCGATGGTATCAAAACCAATATCGATCTGCAGACCCGCATCATGAATGACGAGCACTTCCAGCACGGTGGAACCAACATCCACTATCTGGAGAAAAAACTCGGTCTTCAGGAAAAGTAATCGCACGTTAGTCTCAAAAGGCCGGTGAATCCGGCCTTTTTTATTTCTGGGGATAGCGATGCCCCATCATGTACAATTCCCGCTTTCTTCACCCATAAGGGACAAAAAATGGACGCTCGTTTTGTTCAGGCCCATAAAGAGGCGCGCTGGGCGCTGTGGCTGACCCTTTGCTATCTGGCGGCATGGTTAGTGGCTGCTTACTTACCTGGAGACTCGCCGGGAATTACCGGTCTGCCGCACTGGTTCGAGATGGCCTGCTTATTGACGCCGCTGGTCTTTATTTTGCTGTGCTGGGCGATGGTGAAATTCATTTATCGCGATATTCCGCTGGAGGATGACAATGCAGCTTGAGGTCATTCTACCACTGGTAGCCTATCTGATCGTGGTCTTCGGAGTCTCGATTTACGCTATGCGCAAGCGTACCGCCGGCACCTTTTTAAACGAATATTTTCTTGGCAGCCGTTCGATGGGCGGGATCGTGCTCGCGATGACGCTTACCGCCACCTATATTAGCGCCAGTTCCTTTATCGGCGGTCCCGGCGCGGCTTATAAATACGGTCTGGGCTGGGTCTTGCTGGCGATGATCCAGCTTCCCGCCGTCTGGCTTTCACTGGGTATTCTGGGTAAAAAATTCGCTATCCTGGCGCGTCGCTATAATGCCGTCACGCTTAACGATATGCTATTCGCTCGTTACCAAAGCCGCCTGCTGGTGTGGTTGGCAAGCCTGAGTTTATTGGTCGCGTTTATTGGCGCAATGACCGTACAATTTATCGGCGGCGCGCGACTGCTGGAAACCGCGGCGGGAATTCCCTACGAAACCGGCCTGCTAATATTTGGCGTCAGTATCGCACTCTATACGGCGTTTGGCGGCTTTCGCGCCAGCGTACTTAACGATACGCTACAGGGCCTGGTGATGCTGGTCGGCACGATAGTGCTGCTGGTGGGCGTGGTCCATGCGGCGGGCGGTCTAAGTCAGGCCGTTGACACGCTGCACGCTCTCGACCCCAAACTGGTAACGCCGCAGGGCGCCGATGACATACTTTCTCCCGCCTTTATGACCTCTTTTTGGGTACTGGTCTGTTTTGGCGTGATTGGCCTGCCGCATACGGCGGTGCGCTGCATCTCCTATAAAGACAGTAAAGCGGTACACCGGGGCATTATTATCGGTACGATTGTCGTGGCGATTTTAATGTTCGGGATGCACCTTGCCGGCGCGCTGGGTCGCGCGGTGCTTCCGGATCTGACGGTGCCGGACCTGGTGATCCCAACGCTAATGGTGAAAGTTTTGCCGCCGTTTGCCGCCGGGATCTTCCTTGCTGCGCCAATGGCGGCGATCATGTCAACAATTAACGCCCAACTGCTGCAAAGTTCCGCGACGATCATTAAAGATCTCTATCTCAACCTGCGCCCCGATCAGATGCAAAATGAGATCCGGCTGAAGCGTATGTCGGCAGCGATTACATTACTGCTAGGCGCGCTGTTGCTGCTGGCCGCATGGAAACCGCCAGAGATGATCATTTGGCTCAACCTGCTGGCGTTTGGCGGCCTGGAAGCGGTGTTCTTATGGCCGCTGGTACTGGGCCTTTACTGGGAGCGGGCAAACGCGGCAGGCGCGCTAAGCGCCATGATCGTGGGCGGCGTGCTATATGCCCTGCTTGCCACATTTAATATTCAGTACCTGGGCTTTCATCCGATTGTGCCCGCGTTACTGTTAAGTTTATTGGCTTTTCTGATCGGAAACCGATTCGGCTCTTCCGCTTCGCAAGCCACCGTATTGTCTACTGATAAATAAAGAGTTTTGCCATGCCATGGATCCAATTGAAACTGAATACCACCGGCGCGAATGCTGAAGAGCTGAGTGATGCGCTGATGGAAGCGGGCGCCGTTTCCATTACCTTTCAGGATACGCACGATACGCCGGTTTTTGAGCCGTTGCCGGGCGAAACCCGTCTGTGGGGCGATACCGATGTGATCGGTCTGTTCGACGCCGAAACCGACATGAAAGACGTTGTCGCGATTCTGGAGCAACATCCGCTGCTGGGTGCCGGATTTGCCCATAAAATCGAACAACTGGAAGATAAAGACTGGGAATGCGAATGGATGGATAATTTCCATCCGATGCGTTTTGGCGAGCGTCTGTGGATTTGTCCCAGCTGGCGTGACATTCCGGACGAGAATGCCGTCAACGTGATGCTCGACCCGGGACTGGCGTTCGGTACGGGAACGCACCCCACCACCTCTTTATGTCTGCAATGGCTGGACGGGCTCGATCTCAACGGCAAAACCGTGATCGACTTTGGCTGCGGTTCAGGCATTCTGGCGATTGCCGCGCTGAAGCTGGGAGCGGCAAAGGCGATTGGTATTGATATCGATCCGCAAGCTATTCAGGCCAGTCGCGATAATGCCGAACGCAACGGCGTGTCTGACCGGCTGGAGCTGTACCTGCCGCAAGACCAGCCAGAAGCCATGAAAGCCGACGTGGTCGTCGCTAACATCCTGGCAGGCCCATTACGCGAACTGGCCCCGTTAATCAGCGTACTGCCCGTTGAGGGCGGTCTGCTGGGGCTTTCAGGTATTCTCGCCAGCCAGGCGGAAAGCGTCTGTGATGCTTACGCCGAGCTTTTCACTCTCGATCCGGTCGTCGAAAAAGAAGAGTGGTGCCGCATTACGGGCCGTAAGAAATAATTCTTGTCAGCGTGGTCGCCCGGCCACGCTTTTCTCCACACAGCTGCCTTAACGCCTTTCAGGCACCGAGACATCATTAAATTCATCAAATGAATGCCTGAAATGACTTCTTTGTCACTATCCGTCTGGATAAACAGCTGCTACCAGCGGACAAAAGGTACTGGTGTTTTAACGGGTCGCAGCCATCGCCCTCGCGCTTAGTAAATGCTGTCCGGGTTGTTCTGCAGCATCCGCTAACGCGCTCTTCAGCGCAGCTGGAAAAATTTATGCGGGCCGTTCATGAACACAAAAGCGCATCTGTGCGCCGCCTTCCGACTGGCAATGGAGAAAAATCACGCGCAGCGGGAAGTGATCTTGTCCTGAAACGAGACGGCGATCCCATTCATTTGGGGTAATTAGCTTATAAAAAAAGCAGATTATCCCGTTTATCTTGTTTCTGGACGAAGAAATATAGAGAAGTTACGGGAATTTGTAAGCGCGTACAAAACCGTCAATAATAAATAACCCTATGATTTTACTGAATTATAAATTTATTTTGCTGTTTTTAAGCACGATTCATTGATCTACAACAGTGGATTGTTCAAAGTTTGGCCTTTCATCTCGTGCAAAAAATGCGTAATATACGCCGCCTTGCAGTCACAGTATGGTCATTTCTTAACTCATGCGCATCGGACAATATCAGCTCAGAAATCGCCTGATCGCAGCGCCCATGGCTGGCATTACTGACAGACCTTTCCGGACGCTGTGCTATGAGATGGGAGCAGGATTGACAGTATCCGAGATGATGTCTTCTAACCCGCAAGTGTGGGAAAGCGATAAATCTCGTTTACGGATGGTGCACGTTGATGAGCCAGGTATTCGCACGGTGCAAATTGCCGGTAGCGACCCTGTTGAGATGGCCGATGCCGCACGTATTAACGTGGAAAGCGGCGCCCAGATTATTGATATCAATATGGGGTGCCCGGCGAAGAAAGTGAATCGTAAGCTGGCAGGTTCAGCCCTCTTGCAGTACCCGGATTTAGTGAAGTCTATACTCATCGGGGTCGTAAACGCAGTGGACGTTCCTGTGACTCTCAAGATTCGCACCGGCTGGGCGCCGGAACACCGTAACTGCGTAGAGATTGCCCAACTGGCTGAAGATTGTGGTATTCAGGCTCTGACCATCCATGGCCGCACCCGCGCCTGTTTGTTCAACGGAGAAGCTGAATACGACAGTATTCGGGCAGTTAAGCAGAAAGTTTCCATTCCGATTATCGCGAATGGCGACATTACTAACCCGCATAAAGCCAGAGCTGTTCTCGACTATACAGGGGCGGATGCCCTGATGATAGGCCGCGCAGCTCAGGGAAGACCCTGGATCTTTCGGGAAATCCAGCATTATCTGGACACTGGGGAGCTGCTTCCGCCGCTGCCGCTGGCAGAGGTAAAGCGCTTGCTTTGCACGCATGTTCGGGAACTGCATGACTTTTACGGTCAGGCAAAAGGGTACCGAATCGCGCGTAAACACGTCTCCTGGTATCTCCAGGAGCACGCTCCAGACGACCAGTTTCGGCGCACATTCAACGCTATTGAGGACGCCAGCGAACAGCTGGAGGCGTTGGAGGCATACTTCGAAAATTTTGCGTAAACAGAAATAAAGAGCTGACAGAACTATGTTCGAACAACGCGTAAATTCTGACGTACTGACCGTTTCTACCGTTAACTCTCAGGATCAGGTAACCCAAAAACCCCTGCGTGACTCGGTTAAACAGGCACTGAAGAACTATTTTGCTCAACTGAATGGTCAGGACGTTAATGACCTGTATGAGCTGGTACTGGCTGAAGTAGAACAGCCCCTGTTGGACATGGTGATGCAATACACCCGTGGTAACCAGACCCGTGCTGCTCTGATGATGGGCATCAACCGTGGTACGCTGCGTAAAAAATTAAAAAAATACGGCATGAACTAATTTCGATTAGCTAACTGCTTGTTTAAAAAGGCGCTACTCGGCATGGGGAAGCGCCTTTTTTATACGCATCACATGGAATTTGGTCATGAAAGCGGAATGTGAACCTCAGTACTTTGGCGATGAATCGAAGAAGATTATTCACGGTGACGCGCTAACAGAACTTAAAAAACTGCCTTCTGAAAGCATTGACTTAATTTTTGCCGATCCGCCTTACAATATCGGAAAAGATTTCGACGGTATGGTGGAATCCTGGGACGAAGCGTCTTTTCTGGCCTGGCTGTATGAATGCATTGATGAGTGCCACCGCGTACTGAAGAAACACGGCACCATGTACATCATGAATAGCACAGAAAATATGCCGTATATCGATCTCAAATGCCGAACGCTTTTTACCATCAAAAGCCGTATCGTCTGGTCCTATGATAGTTCCGGGGTGCAGGCGAAAAAATACTTTGGTTCTATGTATGAACCGATCCTGATGATGGTAAAGAACCCGAAAAGCTATACCTTTAACCGTGACGCGATTCTGGTCGAGACCACTACGGGCGCTAAGCGCGCGCTAATCGATTATCGAAAAAACCCGCCTCAACCATACAATCAGAAAAAAGTGCCGGGCAACGTCTGGTCATTTCCTCGCGTACGTTATCTGATGGATGAATATGAAAACCATCCTACGCAAAAGCCCAGCGCGCTGTTAAAACGGATCATACTGGCCTCTTCTAACCCGAGCGATACCGTATTGGACCCTTTCGCGGGCAGTTTCACCACAGGCGCTGTCGCAGCGGCGTCAGGTCGTAAGTTTATCGGTATTGAACTCAATAATGAGTACGTAAAAATGGGGCTCAGAAGATTGAGCGTCACTTCGCATTATTCAGAAAATGAACTTGCAAAAGTCAAAAAGAGAAAAACACAAAACCTGTCCAAAAAGCAGCGAAATGTCGGGATAAACGCGCTATCTTCAGAGAAGTAAAAGCATTGTAAGTCCGCTTTTCAGCGTCAAAATTTCATGTATATTCCCAGCACGCATGGGCATGAATACACAGGATTTGACGATGATACGTAAGTATTGGTGGCTGGTTGTTTTTGCCGTCTCCGTTTTTCTTTTTGATGCGCTTTTGATGCAATGGATCGAATTGATGGCGACTGAACAGGATAAGTGCCGAAACATGGATTCGGTTAACCCTCTTAAATTGATCAATTGTACCGATCTGGAGTAGCGAATCGGGCGATTTAACCTATGATTATTTATCGCCCGGATTTCTTTTATCCCTTATAAAAACAGGGAATTAAAACACGTTGAGGATAAAAGAAGGGGTGATACTGTCTCGTCCTGTTCTTTTCCTGCATAACCAATGAGCTAATGATACATGCCGGTTAGTGAGTACAACCACATCCTTGTGGCGGTTTCATTTGCTGTCGCTATTTTTGCGTCCTATACCGCATTAAATATGGCCGGACGCGTAGCCGGAAGCGCCCGATCAAACGCCAGAATATGGCTAATGGGCGGCGGCTTCGCGCTGGGCGTCGGTATTTGGGCGATGCATTTTGTCGGGATGCTGGCGATGGATCACGCGATGAACATGCGCTTCGATCCGTTCCTCACCGGCCTCTCCATGCTGATCGCGATCGGCTCCTCCCTGTTTGCGCTATGGCTGGTTAGCGCTGAAAAACTGCGCCTGCGCCGTTTACTACCGGGCGCGCTGGTGATGGGACTGGGCATCAGCGCAATGCATTATACCGGGATGGCGGCGCTGCAATTTGCTTCCATTATCGTCTGGAATAGCGCGTGGGTTGCCCTCTCTATCATTATCGCGCTACTGGCGTCCTGCGGCGCGCTGTGGCTCACGTTCCGCCTGCGTAATGAGGGAACAGATGTCGCCCTGAGGCGAGCAGGCGCCGCGGTATTAATGGGAATAGCTATCGCCGGCATGCATTACGCCGGTATGAAGGCCGCACACTTTCCCCAAAACTGGCCGATGGAGCATCGTGGCGTCGATAGCAACTGGCTGGCTGTTCTTGTCAGCGTGGTCGCGCTGACTATCCTGGGCATTACTCTGCTGGTTTCTTTATTTGACGCCCGGCTTCAGGCCCGTACCGCACTACTTGCCTCTTCACTGGCGCAGGCGAACCAGGAACTGGCGCAGTTGGCGCTGCATGATACGCTCACCCGTTTACCAAACCGGGTACTCCTTGAGGATCGTCTGGAACAGGCCATCAGCAAAGCGAATCGGGAAAGCACGTCTTTCGCGCTACTGTTTATGGATCTGGATGGCTTTAAAGCTATTAATGACGCTTATGGTCATGATATCGGCGATAAGCTACTGGTGGCGGTCACGCATCGTCTGAACCAACCGCTGAGCGGGCAGTTTACCCTGGCGCGGATTGGCGGCGACGAATTTGTGCTGCTTGCAGAAGTCAGCGCGCCTGACGAAGCGGCTTCCCTTGCCAGCGCGCTGGTACATTCGATAGATGCGCCCTTTACGATAGATCTGTATGAACTGGTCGTCACCCTTAGCGTGGGAATAGCGCTCTATCCGCTGGACGGAAAAAACGAACGGGAACTGATGTTCAACGCCGATGCCGCAATGTACCACACGAAACATACGGGGCGTAACGGATACCATTTCTTTCAGCCATCAATGAATATGCTGGCGCAAACCCAACTTCAGCTAATGAATGACCTGTGGCTGGCGCTGGAAAGACAAGAGCTCAGGCTGGTGTATCAGCCTAAATTTCAGGCTCCTGCCGGCCCCATTGTAGGATTTGAGGCCCTGTTGCGCTGGTATCATCCAAAACAAGGCGTACTGAATCCTGACCAGTTTTTACCACTGGCGGAAAAAACGGGTCTTATCGTCACTATCGGTAGCTGGGTGATAGACGAGGCGTGTCGACAGCTACGCGAGTGGCACTTACAGGGATACACCTTATGGTCAGTGGCGGTAAACCTGTCCGCCTTACAATTTGAGCAGCCCGGGCTTGTGGACACCATTACGCGGAGCCTGACCCGACACAGTATCCGTCCCGATTTATTGATTCTGGAAATCACCGAAACCACGGCGATGAACAAGCCAGAGCAAAGCGTCGCTATACTCACCAGATTAACGGAAATGGGGGTTAAGGCCTCTATTGACGACTTTGGCACCGGTTATTCCAGCCTTCTCTATCTGAAACGTCTTCCGGCGTGCGAACTAAAAATTGATCGCGCTTTCGTACATGAACTCAGCGAGGCAAGCGACGGCGCGACCATTGTTGCGGCTATTGTCGCGCTGGCGAAAGCGTTAAATCTGCAAATTGTGGCAGAAGGGGTAGAAAATGAAACGCAGCAACAATTTTTGACCCAGTTAGGATGCCATACGCTTCAGGGGTTCCTGCTTGGCAAGCCGCGTACGGCAGAGGAAATTGCTCGCGATATTCGGGACCCTGCCAATATATTCACAAGGTAAATATATAATATCAACTCAAAATAATCTCAGGCTTCTTCCGCCTGTTGTTCATTTGGCATTAATTGCCTCACACTGCCATCCGGGCTTAGCATTTTTAATACATTATCGACTAATGCAGGCGCCTGCTTATAAAGATCATAACTTGTGGGATTCATTAACCAGTTCTTTACTATTCCGCTAAAACTACCATGCAGAATAATTAATATGACATCCAGATCAAGACTGCCTGAGATCAGCTTTTTATCCATACATCGCTGTAATACTTCAAGCAGCGACTGATGATGGAAACCCATCTTCTCCCGAATGGCCTGTTCCGATATCATACCATTATGGAATTCACATTTATGATATAAAATCTGCATTAATGCCTGCTGACGAGGCACTGCCGCAATATATTGTAAGGCTGCAATAAATTTCTCTCGTAGATCCTGTAAAGGATTGTCATTCCAGCATCCCGTAAGCCTATCCTGAATAAGTTCGCGTAAAGGTGGTTGCTGTAACCAAACCTCATTAAACAACTGCGTTTTATTCTCAAAGTGCCAGTAGATGGCGCCCCGCGTGACATCAGCGGCATCAGCGATATCATTCAACGTCGTGTTGGCAACGCCGCGCAAAGCGAACTGCGCAATAGCGGTTTCAATCAAATGTTGCCGCGTTTTAAGCGCATCCGCCTTCGTTTTCTTCGCCATAATTAAGATATCCTGGACCATAAAAACGATAAATACGCTGATAAAATACTCAGCACAAAAAACAACTTTACCATGTCCTTTTTAGTCAGACGAGAGACAGCTATTTTTATTTCGCACAATATCGCCAAATCAATAATAAAAACAAATAAATTAATAAAACATATTCATATAAAATATATATTTCTAATTATGTTATTCAACATCATGATTTTACTAATCGGGACATTATGAAACGACAGGGAATAGTTCTTTTTTTTTGCTTTTATGTGCCGTGAACCCCATCCCAAAATAAGTATTGCTTACATCACAAGCTAATAATTTGTAGGATACCCCACTGCTATTCTATTTTTCGCGCGTTAACGCCTTACCGTTATCCGGTGAATAACGAGCTTTCGGTTTTTTAAGGAACAGTAATGACGAAACATGCCAGGTTTTCACTCCTGCCCTCATTCATCATATTCTCTGCTGCGCTGCTGGCCGGTTGTAATGACCAGGGAGATACCCAGGCTCATGCCGGCGAGCCGCAAGTCACCGTCCATGTGGTCGAAACAGCGCCGCTAGCCGTAACGACCGAACTTCCCGGACGTACGTCCGCATTTCGCATTGCGGAGGTTCGCCCCCAGGTGAGCGGGATCGTGCTTAAAAGAAACTTCACCGAAGGTAGCGATGTAGAGGCCGGACAGTCGCTTTATCAGATCGATCCTGCCACTTATCAGGCCGATTATGACAGCGCTAAAGGCGAACTTGCTAAAAGCGAAGCGGCTGCGGCTATCGCGCACCTGACGGTCAAACGCTATGTTCCACTGGTCGGCACAAAATATATCAGCCAACAGGAATATGATCAGGCGATTGCCGACGCCCGCCAGGCCGATGCCGCCGTTGTGGCGGCAAAAGCCGCTGTTGAAAGCGCGCGTATTAACCTTGCGTATACCAAAGTCACCTCGCCCATCAGCGGGCGTATAGGAAAATCTAATGTGACTGAAGGCGCGCTGGTGACTAATGGTCAGTCAACTGAACTGGCTACCGTGCAACAACTCGACCCGATTTATGTCGACGTGACGCAATCAAGCAACGACTTTATGCGACTCAAGCAATCCGTCGAACAAGGTAACCTGCATAAAGACAGCGCCAGTAGCACGGTTCAACTGGTAATGGAAAATGGTCAGGTCTACCCGATTAAAGGCACGCTGCAATTTTCCGACGTTACCGTAGATGAAAGCACCGGCTCTATCACGCTCAGGGCGGTTTTCCCTAACCCGCAACACAGTCTGCTTCCCGGTATGTTTGTGCGCGCCCGCATTGATGAAGGCGTCCAGCCCAATGCCATCCTTGTCCCCCAGCAGGGCGTAACCCGCACGCCGCGCGGCGACGCAATGGTGATGGTGGTTAACGATAAAAGCCAGGTCGAAGCCCGCAATGTCGTGGCGGCGCAGGCTATTGGCGATAAATGGCTCATCAGCGAAGGGTTAAAACCGGGCGATAAGGTCATCGTCAGCGGCTTACAAAAAGCGCGACCGGGCGTCCAGGTGAAAGCCACTACCGATGCTCCTGCAGCGAAAACGGCGCAATAAGGTAACCGTACATGGCAAACTTTTTTATTAGACGTCCTATTTTCGCCTGGGTTCTGGCCATTATCCTGATGATGGCGGGCGCACTGGCAATAATGCAACTTCCCGTTGCGCAGTATCCAACCATTGCGCCGCCAGCGGTTTCTATTTCTGCAACCTATCCTGGCGCGGATGCGCAGACGGTACAGGATACGGTTACTCAGGTTATCGAACAAAATATGAACGGCATCGATAACCTGATGTATATGTCCTCTACCAGCGACTCTGCTGGTAGCGTGACCATCACCCTGACCTTCCAGTCCGGAACCGATCCGGATATCGCGCAGGTTCAGGTGCAAAATAAATTGCAGCTCGCCACGCCTTTACTGCCGCAAGAAGTCCAGCAGCAGGGGATTAGCGTTGAAAAATCCAGCAGCAGCTTTTTGATGGTCGCCGGGTTCGTCTCGGATAATCCGAACACTACCCAGGACGACATCTCTGACTATGTCGCCTCTAACATTAAGGATTCTATCAGCCGTCTGAATGGTGTGGGCGACGTTCAGCTATTTGGCGCACAGTACGCCATGCGTATCTGGCTGGATGCGAATCTGCTAAATAAATACCAGCTCACGCCAGTTGACGTCATCAACCAGTTAAAAGTACAGAACGACCAAATTGCGGCAGGCCAACTGGGCGGCACGCCAGCATTACCGGGCCAGCAGCTTAACGCCTCAATCATCGCCCAAACGCGTCTGAAAGATCCGGAAGAGTTCGGCAAAGTTACGTTGCGCGTCAATACCGACGGCTCTGTCGTCCATCTCAAAGATGTCGCGCGTATTGAGCTTGGCGGTGAAAACTATAACGTTGTAGCGCGCATTAACGGTAAACCGGCCTCCGGTCTCGGTATTAAACTGGCGACCGGCGCTAACGCGCTGGATACCGCAACCGCAATCAAAGCGAAACTGGCGGAACTGCAGCCTTTCTTCCCTCAGGGAATGAAGGTGGTTTATCCTTATGACACAACGCCCTTCGTAAAAATATCTATCCACGAAGTGGTAAAAACGCTGTTTGAAGCGATTATTCTGGTGTTCCTGGTAATGTATCTGTTTTTACAGAATATCCGGGCAACCCTGATTCCTACCATCGCTGTTCCTGTCGTGTTGCTAGGCACTTTTGCGGTACTCGCCGCCTTTGGCTATTCCATCAATACCCTGACGATGTTCGGCATGGTACTGGCGATAGGGCTGTTGGTTGACGATGCGATAGTGGTCGTAGAAAACGTTGAACGTGTAATGATGGAGGATAACCTTTCTCCCCGAGAGGCGACGGAAAAATCCATGTCGCAGATTCAGGGAGCGCTGGTTGGTATCGCGATGGTACTGTCTGCGGTATTTATCCCGATGGCCTTTTTTGGCGGCTCGACCGGGGCAATTTATCGCCAGTTCTCTATTACTATTGTTTCAGCAATGGCGCTATCCGTTCTGGTTGCGTTGATTCTGACACCAGCGCTATGCGCTACGCTGCTTAAACCCGTATCTGCTGAACATCACGAGAAAAAAAGCGGCTTCTTTGGCTGGTTCAATACCAGGTTTGACCACAGCGTTAACCACTATACTAACAGCGTAAGCGGCATCGTGCGTAATACGGGTCGCTATCTCATTATCTATCTACTTATTGTAGTCGGAATGGCGGTTCTGTTTTTACGCCTCCCGACCTCCTTCCTGCCGGAAGAAGATCAGGGGGTATTCCTGACCATGATTCAGCTCCCCTCTGGCGCTACGCAAGAACGTACGCAGAAAGTGCTGGATCAAGTCACTCATTACTACCTGAATAATGAAAAAGCGAACGTCGAAAGCGTGTTTACCGTAAACGGCTTTAGCTTTAGCGGTCAGGGACAAAACTCAGGGATGGCATTTGTCAGCCTTAAACCCTGGGAAGAGCGTAACGGTGAAGAAAATAGCGTCGAAGCCGTTATCGCCAGAGCGACACGCGCCTTTAGCCAGATTCGCGACGGGTTGGTGTTCCCCTTCAACATGCCGGCAATTGTCGAGTTAGGTACCGCGACAGGTTTCGACTTTGAACTGATTGATCAGGGAGGACTCGGTCACGATGCGTTAACAAAAGCGCGTAATCAACTCCTGGGTATGGTCGCGCAGCATCCTGATCTATTAGTGCGCGTACGCCCGAACGGGCTGGAAGATACGCCACAGTTCAAGCTGGATGTCGATCAAGAAAAAGCGCAGGCGCTCGGTGTTTCGCTGTCTGATATCAACGAAACCATCTCCGCGGCGTTGGGCGGCTATTACGTTAACGACTTTATCGATCGCGGACGAGTGAAAAAAGTATACGTTCAGGCTGACGCTCAGTTCCGTATGCTGCCGGGAGATATCAACAATCTTTATGTACGCAGCGCCAATGGCGAGATGGTGCCCTTCTCTACCTTTAGCTCAGCACGGTGGATTTATGGCTCGCCACGCCTGGAACGCTATAACGGGATGCCGTCAATGGAACTGCTTGGCGAAGCAGCACCCGGACGAAGCACCGGTGAAGCAATGTCGTTAATGGAAAACCTGGCTTCACAGCTGCCAAACGGTATTGGCTATGACTGGACAGGTATGTCGTATCAGGAACGGTTGTCAGGTAACCAGGCGCCGGCGCTGTACGCAATCTCACTCATTGTCGTTTTCCTCTGCCTTGCCGCTCTGTATGAAAGCTGGTCAATTCCGTTCTCGGTAATGCTGGTCGTACCGCTCGGCGTGGTTGGCGCTCTGCTTGCAGCGTCATTGCGCGGCCTGAATAATGACGTTTACTTCCAGGTCGGCTTGTTAACCACTATTGGCCTTTCTGCTAAAAACGCCATCCTGATTGTCGAGTTCGCCAAAGATCTCATTGAGAAAGAAGGACGTGGATTGATTGAAGCGACGCTGGAAGCATCCCGTATGCGTTTACGTCCTATTCTAATGACCTCGCTGGCCTTTATTCTCGGGGTAATGCCGTTAGTTATCAGTCGTGGCGCAGGTAGTGGGGCACAGAACGCAGTAGGCACAGGGGTTATGGGGGGAATGTTAACCGCAACCTTATTAGCTATCTTCTTCGTGCCAGTATTCTTCGTTGTTGTAAAACGCCGATTTAATCGCCATCATGATTAACCGGTAAACAGAGGCGTCTTCGGACGCCTTTTTAAACGGTACGTCTTTATCTCCGCTATTCCCCCCTCTCCGCTTACTTCTGCATTCTCCATAGTTTTTACAATTCACATGAATTGAGATGATTCCTCATGTCGGCCA
The DNA here is from genome assembly GCF_046567715.1 of Salmonella sp. 741265116_PST. NCBI lineage: Bacteria > Pseudomonadati > Pseudomonadota > Gammaproteobacteria > Enterobacterales > Enterobacteriaceae > Salmonella > Salmonella sp. 741265116_PST. Next base: position 276,612 of record NZ_JBKFPH010000001.1, read on the forward strand.
TTTTTTCTGTGGTGGTAGAATAACTCTCGTTTTCGCAGCGGTTAGAGCCAGCATTTACGTTGCTGTACTTCGCGAAACGCTGATTAATGAGGTAACACCATGAAAAGACTAATTCCAGTTGCATTGCTTACCACCTTATTGGCAGGTTGTGCACATGATTCTCCCTGCGTACCGGTTTATGACGATCAAGGGCGGCTGGTTCATACCAATACATGTATGAAAGGTACTACGCAGGATAACTGGGAGACAGCAGGCGCTATTGCTGGCGGCGCTGCGGCGGTAGCAGGCTTGACGATGGGTATCATTGCGCTTTCTAAATGATACATGCAGGCGCGGCAATGCCGCGCTTTCAGTAATCGTAAGGATACTCAGCGACGTAATCTATTCAGCCTATCCCCCGAAAGTTAACACGATAAAACGCTCTATTTTCTTACTCGCCCATCCCAATGGTATTTATTCTATTCCTTGTCCGATGCAGACAAAATTGTAGCTTGATAGCATCGTAAGCCGCATTACAAACAGGCTTTATACAGTAAGACTTAGAGCGTGGTCATTAGGCGTAATTATTACAGACAGTCTGGATAAAAACCGGAGCATACACGTAATACATGAGGATTTTGAGCACTGTCCCAGGGCCAAACTGGCAAATAAAATAGCCTAATGGGCCAGATTCTTAGTCCTCAGAGAATATCTCTATTGCTTATTAGAGGCGTAAGTAAAAGCCGTTTGTACATCTACTTCAGCACGGTTCACATTCGATGGTTCAGGCGGATATATGGAGGGAAATCACGTTGACTAAAACGGTTTTTATCCACTCTACGAAGATGTTTAAAACGCGTCGGCGTCATTACCCGATAACTTTTTCCATAGAAAGATAAATGCAAAAAGGCCCAGTCTTTCGATTGGGCCCTTTACTTTATTTGATGTCTGGCAGTTTATGGCGGGCGTCCTGCCCGCCACCCTACGGGCCGTTGCTGCGCAACGTTCAAA